>JAGWBT010000006.1:35108-35435 GCA_021295755.1 Candidatus Poribacteria bacterium | reverse complement strand
TTCTATCACGGTCGTGCGTAGTGCCACAATCCCTGCATTGCCATGTTCTATCGCGCAGATTCAACGATTCCTTCACAGTACCACAAGCCGAGCAGGTCTTAGATGAGGGATACCATTTTTCAATGAACCTGATTTTGACACCCTTTTTGGAAGCAACATTCACTAATTTCTTAACGAAATCGGCAAAGGCTAAATCACTAACTTTGCGACCCCAGAGGGGTTTCATGCCCTGTAGGTTTAAGGCCTCTAGACGGATTTCGTCGTATGCGTCAGTCAGTTGGTGTGCAAGTTTCCAGTGGAAGTCCTCTCGTTGCCGTTCAATCTTAC
>JAGWBT010000006.1:0-34778 GCA_021295755.1 Candidatus Poribacteria bacterium | reverse complement strand
TACGAATCTTGTTACCGGGCAGAAGTTTCCAACCCGCTTGAAGCAGTGTGAACGATTTATACTTACGACGTGGCTTGAAACGGGGACGACCCCATTTCTTACCTGATGCACGGGCTTCAAACATTGACTTGTAGCCTTTATCTATACGAGCTGCCACGTCTTGTATCGCTTGGCTGGGGAGTTGATGCCAGTGGGCGAACTTAGGCAAACGTTTCAGTTTAGATATATGATTTATCAACCGAAACTTGCTGATATACTTGCCATAGATAGCGTAGTAACGACGCTGAAGGGCAACGCAGTGATTCCACTCACGATTGCCGTGATTGCTATACATCTTAAACTTGTAGGTTTTCATCATGGATTGTCTTTCTGGCTTTCATATCCGTTTCAGTGGATTGTGAGGGACCCTATCGTGCGATAGGGCTGAAACTCCCCCACGAAAGACAGAAGAATTATACCATTTTTTGCCTGCAATTTCAACCTTGTTTGACTGACTAACAGGGTTTACCGTTCTGTATCCCCGCCATAAATGACAGGGGTTTAGAACGGAAGATTTTGATAAAACGTGATGCGTGAAACGTGAAAACAAATTGTTCATTGGTTCATTGGTGCCCGGCCTACAGGGTTCATCCAAAAGAAAAGCAGTAAGGAACAACGATCGTTGTTCCCTACGGTTCGTTCCACCATTGCTTAACATGGGTTGCAGTTAGAAGCTAATTATGACCGTATTGTAGGTTGCTGGTGGATCATGGTGCATCCAGTTTTCGCGCTTTGACGCAGTACATGGGCCATGCGAAGTAAAATTCCTCTGGCTCTCGCTGAATGGCAAAGATCGGTTCCTCCTCCGGTGTTAGCTCATCAAAGGCGGCGCGAAGCTGCCGAACTAGCTCAGGCGAGTTACCGGGACGGTCAGCCCACCACGAAAATGGCTGAAGCGCATTATGTGTATGCACCTCTTTCTCGATCGTGAATCCGGTCTCCTCAATCATGTTCTGCCACTGTGAAGGGGGATAGCCCCATACATGCGAATGGTCCCGCAATTTTTCGACGCGGTTTTGCCATTCGATGAGTCGCTCTGACTCTGGGCAGACGGAATCTACCATGCAGAACAATCCGCCCGGACACAACACTCGATAAGTTTCCAACAGAAATTGCGGCACATCTTGGAAATGGTGCGCTGCTTCAAAGGGCAACGCCTCCGCCGAGGCGACTTGGAAATCTATGTTTTTTAGCCCGCGTTCATCAGCGAGTGTTTTCGCCTGATCCAGCATCGCAGGGGTCAAATCTGTTGCGATGACGTGTGCGACCTTTGGCGCGAAAGCAAAAGCTGTGAACCCTGTTCCGGTCGCGATGTCGAGGGCTTTTTCGGCGCCATTCGGTTCTGCAAAATCGACTAGCACCCCCAGCGTTTCTCCCTCCGAATGAACCTTGCTCTGGGCATAATACTTGGCATGTTGGCTGAACTGTTGACGTACAGCATCGTGAATTTGATCCATTGTATTCCTTTGAAATTAGTGTGGGTGATTCATAACTGTGTCTGAGTCTCGAATTAAGGAGATTTAACTATCCTAACGCAAGTTGCTAGGGCGTGTTGACATTTTGATGTTCCCAATTCCGTAAACGCTCAAAGACGCTGCCACCGTGAATGGGGTGTAGGGAACAACGATCGTTGTTCCCTACGATAGCCCCACTAGGACATAGAAGCAAGCCTAATTCGTAGGAAACTTCCATTTTTCTAAACCGATAGGGTAATACGTCCAAAGAACATCAATATTGGCTCAATTTTCAAATGTCAACAGAATCTAGACAACCCCGATAAATCTGGTGTAGGTCGAGTTTTCATGCCCGACAGCCATTAGAAATAACCAAATGGACGATACACATGTCGCCCCTCTGGGGCTTGAGAGAATTGGTTTGTTGATGTTCTATATACATATCGCCCCTCTGGGGCTTTGTAGATCGGGCAATATGCCCGACCTACGGGGATAGGAGTCGATTTTATCGCGCCACACATACACTAGAACTTGGGTTACTCTATAATTATGATGAGTTTCCTTCGGTTAGATGGTGGTGCAAGAAGCGAAATGTCCCCTGTCCGTTAATCTCGTGTCCGCTGTCAAAGAACTCAATCTCTGTCCGATCGGGGATGCCAAGATTGGCATAAAGGTGCCGCACAATTGCGTATTCGTAAGCGACCCATTCGTCCGGTGCCACGCCGTCGTAATGTCCGCGCTCAACCATAAACGGTCTGGGTGCAATCAACCACGCCATCTCCGCGTAGTTGAAGGTGTTGCCAAGATTGAACTCTGGCATCTCGTATTCGCCGGTAAACATATAGCTGTAGCGAGAATCGTATGTCGCATTTTTGACGATCCACTCGTTGAAATCTGCTGAACAGATAGACAAGGCATAACCGTCGAGTAGGGCAGGAACGCGCATCGCAGTCTTGCCGCCGTAAGATAATCCGTAGAATCCGATCCGTTCAGCGTTCACAAAGGGTTGTTCCGCAAGCCATTCAAGCGTCCGCTCGTGCTGGCGGGTGATTAGCGAAAAGAGCGACCACTTAACGGGGTTTGCTTTGCGTTGGATGACGCGGAAGGCATCCTGACCGATGTAGGCGTTTTGCGGGGCATAGACAATGAACCCTTGATTCGCTAACTCAGCACCGTAGGCGTTGTAAGGAGATTCGATTTTCGGATCGACTACGTCCTGCGATCTACCCTCCAACCCATGCTGACAGACCACCACCGGACGGCGTTCGTCCGGCTCAATTCCCTTGGGAACTAGTAAGATGCCGTACGCAAACGTTTCCTCCCAAACATCAAGGACAACTTCATACCCCTTAAAGCCCGGTTCATCGTAAATCAGCCGGGTCCGGGGATTGGCTAGGACACTCGGTGATGGACATCTGCCGATAACTTCATCCCAGAGATAGTCACGATAGTATTGACAGGTGTCCTGCCACCGTTCAATTGAAGATCGATCCGCTTTTGACCAAAGAGTTTCACGCCGAGATGCGGCTTGGCGTAGGGCGTCTTGTGTGAATGCGATCAGTTGATGAAATTGGTGGTGTTGCCGTGCTTCAGGCGAAAACCCTGTGCGCTTATCCTGTGGTGGGGTCCCCGATGGAACAAGCGGTTGATTCTGACCGAGTGCGTTAAGGAAACCCGTCAGCGCAGCGTCAGATCCGGGTGAATCACCGCCGTTGTCTGGCTCCACAAGGCTAAGATTCTGCCCAACCCCCAATTGCTCATACGACGCATGGGCTCGATCAAATTCCGCTTTCACCGATGCTAGCGGCGGTGTAATCAATCTCCCCGGCGCAGCGCCAGCGCGTCCATTACGTACTGGCGGTGGTCCCTCCACCTCAACGCCGTGGCTAGCTTCAACGATCAGTGTTCGTGGTGCGATGAGGCTTGCTATCTCCGCATCGCCGAATTCGTGTAACAACGCCCAAACATTCCGATAAATAGGTTCTTGCCAGACCTCTTCACGCGCCTGAAAATAGCCGCTGACAACCGCTGCATCGATCCGTGTGTCCACAGCAGCACTATAAAGTGCCAACAACCCTCCCTCGCCATAGCCGATGACTCCAATCGGCGGGTGATTTTCGGCACGGCTCATCCAATCTACTAACGCGAGCACCTTCTGTATCTCGTAACCGATGATGTGTCGTCCCAATTCAAACGCCATGCGATAGATAAATTCACGGTGGGTCTGGTTGGTCATACGCTCGATTTTCGGGTTGCCCGACCATCTATCGTCTCGATCTATCAGCGTAGGCACGACAATCCGGCAGCCCTGTTCAGCTAAACGGCGGGCAAACTGTGCCTCCTGCGGTATTCCGTTGTTGAACCCTGCAAGCATCTCCGGCGTCCAGTCCGCATCGGGGAGTGCGATTACTTGGGCGACGGGCTCACCCTCCGGTTCTAACAGGAGCCCTTCTCCGTCCACACCGTCGAATACGTGCCACCGCACAGCGTACACGGTATACCCTTCTGCTTTTGCAATTTCGGCTGTTTGCGCTGTTGTTGCAATATAGTGGAGGGCGTCAATCGGGACTCTCTCATCCACACAGCCGATATATTGTCTGAAGCGTTCACGATTTGGTGCGATCGAATCGGCATAAGCCGCGTGGGAACGATAGTCCCGATTCCACAGCTCCTGACGCGATTCGACAGAGTCCGCTACTGCTTGCGCGACAAACTCATCCAAACTCGTTACCATTTGAGCGGCGAGATCGCCACCCATTGTTAGCGGGTTTGTCCCCGGTAAGGTGTCAGTTTCTGCTGATGCCGCTGAAGCCAAAAACCCAAGACCAAATGTAGAAGTATTCATAGCAAACTTTCCCCCACGTTTTACACAGTGCCATCTTGCTTCAATTGATTAACTTCCTCTGTTTCCAGTCCCAACAAGCCGGTCAACACTTCCGACGTATGCTCTCCGAGATTTGGCGCGGGTGCATCGATCTGACCGGGTGTTTCTGAGAGTTTGATCGGAATCCCCGGAACCTGAACGGTGCCGGTTGTGTCATGTTCAACTTCAGCGATCATGTCTCGCGCCAATACTTGAGGGTCATTTGCCACCTTATCAACGGTGTTTACTGGACCGCACGGTACGCCAATTTCCTCCAACGCTTCAACCCACGCATCGGTGGTGCGGCGGCACATGATTTCAGCGAGAATTGGAAAAAGGGATTCGTGGTTCTCGGTGCGCAGCGCATTCGTGTAGAACCGCTCATCGTCGATTAACTCGGGATGACCGACATGTTCACAAAACTTCCGCCACAGATCGTTGTTTCCGATTGCGATAACCACATAACCATCAGCGGATTCAAAGACCTCAAACGGCGTTATCGCTGGATGTCGCCTGCCTAGCGGACGTGGAATGTCGCCGGTAGAGAAATAGCGAACCATTGCGTTTTCCAAGATTGCTACCTGACAATCGAGCATCCCAACGTCAATGAGTTGTCCTTCGCCGGTTTGATCGCGATGCCGAAGTGCGGAGAGGATCCCGATAGCGGTGAACAACGCTGATGTTATATCACCAATCGAAGTTCCCACCCGCACAGGCGGGCGCTCCGGCTCACCGGTTATACTAATAATTCCTCCCATTCCCTGAATAATCATATCGTATGCTCCCCGCATTGCATACGGTCCTGTTTGCCCGAATCCTGAGCAGGCAGCATAGAGCAGAGACGGATGGTGCTCCTTGAGCGATTCGTAATCCAAGCCAAGTTTTTCCATCGTCCCGGGTCGAAAATTCTCAACAAGGATATCCGAACCCTTGACCAACTGCAGGAAGAGTTCTTTACCGCGCCGAGACTTCAAGTTCAAGGTAACACTTTTTTTCCCTCGATTGACGCTCATAAAGTAGAGACTGAAGTCATTTTTGAAGGGACCGAAATCCCTTGCCTCATCTCCGGTCCCGGGCTGCTCGATCTTGATGACCTCCGCGCCAAGGTCCCGCAAGATCATCGTTGCGTAGGGACCTGCTAAAATACGCGTGAGATCTAAAACTCGTATTCCTTTTAATGGTCCTGCCATCTAGCTTCCTTTCTCATTTGAGGATGATATTTCCTATTTTACCACACTTTAGACCTCCTTTGTAGAACACAGTATCCTTCTTTGAGGGCTATTTATGGTAGATTTTAGAATTACTTAAACGCTCTCGATGCACAGCCAACCCCCTAAATCCCCCTTGTCAGGGGGACTTTGGAGGCCTCTCGAAGGTCGGCGTTATTGGTAGATGTCTACTTATTTCTCTAATTCACCATAAATGCCCCTAATCCTTCTTCTTTTTATCGTTTTAATCAGTCTGATTTGTGACCGATTTTGAGGTTGACGGATACAGCAGCGGTGTGTTAAGATTCTTCAGAATAACAAAATTGAGTAGGTGCTGTTTAATGGAACTCTCGGAAGAAAGGAATGACAGTCTTGTCGAAAAAAATTGCCGTTTACCCTGGCAGCTTTGATCCGCTCACCAACGGTCATGCAGATTTGATAGATCGAGTTTCCGCGCTCACCGTTTTCGATGAGTTGACTGTGTTAATCGGTATTAATCCTACCAAGAATACGCGCTTCACACTGGCAGAACGGATTGAGATGTTGGAAACTGTGATCCAACCTTATCCGAACGTCACCATCGATCAGTATTCAGGACTCACGGCGCAATATGCCCAAGAGCGCGGTGCCTCTGCAATCATTCGAGGGCTACGAGCATTCTCCGATTTTGAAAATGAGTTCCAAATGTCGCTGATGAATCGCCAAATCGCGCCACAAGTGGATACATTGTTTATGATGGCAAATACTAAGTATGCCCATTTGAGTTCAACGCTAGTCATGCAGGTGGCACAGATGGGTGGTATGCAAGTGAGTAATGAAAAGTTGTTAGAGATGGTACCGCCGGTTGTTGTTGAAATGTTATGCAAGAAATATGGTCCGCCGAAGGATTAAAAATGCCAATCTAAATCAATAGAGTGAGGAAGACCACACCATGCGATTTATCCAACCTGGGCTATCTATTCTCGCTGTTATCATGTTATTGATTAGCCTATATCGGTTTGTGGAAGGGTTTCAGAATTGGCAAGAAGCCCGCCAGATCAAACAGCGTTCCTTAGATGAGTTGGCAGCACTCGAACGCGAACGTGATCGGCTAAAAGTTCGGGTGGAAAAGCTGAAAACGGACGAACTCACGAAAGAGCGGTTGGCACGACGACTCAGCTATATTAAGCCCGGTGAAGTTGTATACAAGATTGTACCACCTTCCGATACACCTCGTGAATAAATCCAACCTATTGTGCGCCGAATCTTTTGTCCTTCTAGAACATCTCTGTGTGATAAGATTAGGTTTTCAGCATTGTCATACTTGATCCAACCTCAATATAGCTCCCTTAAAATCTCGCTCATTGACCAACCCGTCGCAACGGATAGAATAAGCAGGCAGCTACCGCTACAAGAATACCAGTCGAGATCCAGCAGAAGATTTGGAAGGTTTCGGGTGTGTACAGCTTCCCGGCAAAAGGAGGTCCTAATACCCGCCCGAGACTAAGAAACGCGTCCATCACACCAATCGCGGCACCTTGACCGAATTTGGTTTGCTTAGAAATCCATGAGGCATTTGTCGGGCGAATAATCTGATTGCCGATTCCAGCAATTGACAGGTAAAGGGTGAGCATCGCGAATGCTTTTGGCCAAGGGAGCAGTGCCATTCCCACTGCGTTAAGCAACAAGCCGATAATAATCAGTTTGAACTCCCCGAAGACGTTAATCATTTTTCCTAAAACACTGCCCTGCAGCAGAGCGATAAATGTTCCCATGATCACTAACATTATCCCTAGCTCTTTTGCCCCGTAGCTCAATCGGTCTTTGATAGATAGCGGAAGAATCGTCTCCAATCCTGAAAAGATGAACGCTGAGAAGAAAGCAACGAGAAAGAGCGGTGTCAGTGGGTGATTCATCGCTGACCAAGGAGAGATAACTGCTTCCTGCGTATTGGGAAGTTCAGTAAGTTTGAGAGATTCCGGCAAAAGGATTAGGGCAAAACAGAAAGTGGCTAGGGACAACCCACCGGCGATGAAAAATGGTAGGTTGTGGCTGCCTATAATTCCACCGATGCCGGGTCCCGCAATAAAACCTAACCCCATCGCAGCACCCATTAAGCCCATTCCTTTCCCCCGGTCCTCCTCTGTTGTGACATCCGCAACATAAGCCATTACCGTTGGCAGGATAGCTGCAGAAAATACGCCAGATAAACCACGCGCGATGAATAGCCAAGGCAAACTCTTCACTGCACCAAACAGAATCAGTGCACCTGCATTACCAATGAGCCCTATCAGGATTGCAGGTTTCCGACCATGTTGATCTGAGAGGCGTCCCCACACTGGCGCAAAAATTAATTTCATCGCTGAATAAATGCTTATCAAGAATCCGATCTGTGTGGCACTTGCTCCCAACTCTTCCGCATAATATGCTAGATGTGGGAGAATGACGCCTAAGCTAAGCATCACCAGAAACATCGTCAGAAATAGGATTGTTAAGGCACTTTTCTTCATCCGCTATACCACTGCATAATAACCCAAGTTGCTAGTTTGCTCGTAGGTCGAATTTCCATACTCGACATCTAAATTAGGCTTAACCATATTTACGACACACATGTCACCCCTCTGGGGCTTTGGGTTGTAGGAATGTCCTTTTCTATACACATATCGCCCCTCTGGGGCTAAAAAACTTGCAATATCCCTAGACGATACACATAGCATTTCTCTCCGATTTCATCGAGCCCCAATATTGTCTCGATTAGATCGGGATCCAAACAACAATCCCGATAAATCGGGGGCGAGTCGGAAGATGCTCGCAATGGCATAAGATCGAGATTCAAAGCAACTGGAGCGCAAGGTTGAACAAACCGGCTATAACAACCAATTGATGTATCTTCAACGACTAGCAGCTTACGTTATAGTACATTGACAGCCCCCTATGGGTATTGGGAATTGCCGATTATAGAAGTTCCGGAAACGCATGTTAAATCCGATTGGACTTTATTCTATATCGTAGTGTACAATTAAACATAAAACTTATCATAAGGAGACAAAAATGACAGTTGATCAATTAAAAGGCAAAACTGTTGGCGCAGCGGTTTCGGGTGGACTTGATAGCTGTACGATCACACGGTGGCTAGTCGATAACGGGGTTAATGTTGTCTGCTTTACTGCTGATCTCGGGCAACCCGATGAAAAAAACATGGACGAAATTTGCGAGCGAATGCTGGCATGTGGCGCACAAGAGGCGGTTATCGTTGACGCGAAGGATGAACTAGCGATGGCGGGAATCAAGGTCATCCAATCCCAAGCGAAATATGAAGGGGGATATTGGAATACGACCGGCATCGCTCGACATATCACCGTTGAGGCACTCCTGCCTGAAATGGAAAAGCGTGGCATCAATATATTGGGACACGGTTGCACCGGTCGAGGCAACGATCAGGTCCGGTTTCAGATTGCAACCAATATGTTGAATCCCGATTTTGAGGTCTATGCCCCGTGGCGCGATCCGGTGTTTCTTAAACAGTTTGGCGGCAGAAAAGAGATGATCGATTTCTGTAATGCACACGGTCTGCCGATCCGAGCGACCCATGAGAAACCGTATTCAACCGACGCGAACATGCTCGGTTTAACCCATGAAGCGGGTAGATTAGAATCCCTCAAAACGCCTGCTGGCTTTATTACACCGGGCATGGGTGTTCACCCGAAGGACGCCCCCGATGAGGTTGAACACTTCACGGTCACGTTTGATAGAGGAATACCGTTGGAGGTCAACGGGAGTCCGGTGATTCCCTTCCAAGCCCTTGCAGAAGCCAATCGCATCGCCGGAAGAAACGGCGTTGGCATTGGGATTCACACCGTCGAAAATCGGTTCGTAGGGATTAAGAGCCGAGGGGTTTATGAATCGCCGGGGATGGAGCTGCTCGGTCGGTGTTACGAATTCCTGCTTCAACTCATTTTGGATCGACGGGCGCGTCGGGTTTTCGATCGAGTATCAGTCGATGTGGCTGAACAGATCTATCAAGGTTATTGGTTCGATACCGCTACCCAATCAATGCTCGCCTCCATTGAACCTTTCACCCGCATGGCTTCTGGGGATATTACCGTAGCGCTGTATAAAGGAAACATTGCATTCCACTCTGCTGGCGGCGTGATGCACTCACTCTATTCAGAGGAGACCTCCTCAATGGAAGCAATCGGCGACTTCAACCACGCGGATTCAGAGGGGTTCCTGTCGGTTCTCGGTGTCAGTGCGAAGGCGTTATCTGCTGCGGGCCAGACGAAGTAGCATCAAGCAAAGGATGGAGGCGATTTTTCCTCCCTTCTTTGCTTCTCGATCAAACGTATCTCCACGACTTTCTGACCGTGTTTACCTGTTTAACCCACGAATTTATGTGTATTAACAGACCAAATGACAACCATTAGAACGAAGATTATCGACCTGCTTGATGCACGCAAGGTCTCCTATCGACTGTTACAGCACAGTGAACCTGTTTTCACCGTCGAGGAAGCGGCAGCCCAACGTGGTGTGTCGAAAGACGAAATGGTTAAATCCATCCTGCTTCGTGACAAAGATGAGCACTACGTCATGGCGTGTGTGCTGGGTTACTCACGCGTCAACCCGAAGGCTGTGCGTGCCTACGTCCCCACAGAATGGAGACGCTTGAGTTTCGCGACAGCGGAGGAGATTTTATCTGTGACCGGCTGCGTCCAAGGTGCCGTTGCGCCGTTGGGCCTGCCCGATAACGTGCCGGTCATTTTTGATGTAGGGATCACGCGCTGCCAAAAGGTCAATATCAGCAGCGGTGACCTCGCAGCAGGTCTAGAGCTTAAAACCCAAGACTTAATCAATACTGCTGCCCCCCAAATTGCCGCTATTGCAGACAGTGAGCAAAAATTTGGGTAATCTGACGGAGGCGCATTATTCTTAGAAGCGCACCACTACTCAACTGTAACCTTCACCTTCCGATCCGGTCTTTCGTGTAGATGTCCGCCCGTTCCGGGGAGTGCGATGCCTAAACGCACAGACGGTTTGCCGCCCTTGGGAAAAATGTGATGGAAGGTCATTGCGGGTACATAAACGAAATCCCCTGCCTTTGCTTGGACCGGTTTATCTTCACGCCCCTCAATTACCCAGTCGATTTCCCCTTCAAGTACAACCCACCATTCATCGTAGTTGTGACAATGATTATCATTGATTTGACCTGAATTTTGATAAATCACTACTCCCGCTACATGGTCAGCTAGGACAACTGCATGGGACCAAGGGGGCGGGCCCATTTCCTTCTTAATCTCTTCGAGGCTAATACTGTTAAGCGTTGCGTCAAGAATTGGATTGTTCAGTGCCATAGAAGTTCTCCTTGAGTTGAGATGTTTGAAAAGGTCAACCGCCTTGTCATACCCAACTTTGCGGCTGCCTAGTGACAAATTGGTTCGTTTCATCAACGATGGAATTCGTCTACATTTATGTGTCTTGCACTGCGGCAAGCATACACTTCAGTTTAACACTTAAGTTCAATCTAAATCAAGCAAAAGTTTGACTTGACTGCAGCTGTGAGTCTACCCTTTTATCGTTGACAGCGGATTGTTAATGCGTATAATGAGGAAATCATCCACGATGAAACAAGCAATTCTTTAATCAACGGAAGGAGACTAACAGATGAAAATTGTTGATGTACAGACGTTCCTGGTCGATAACATTCCCCCGTATCAGGGTGGACGCCGTTGGCTGTTCGTAAAACTGATTACTGATGAGGGAATTGAAGGGATTGGAGAGTGGTCAACTGGTCAGACTGGCAGAGAAAAATCGTCGATTGAGATCATCAATGATTTGGCAACTCAGTTTGTCATTGGTGCCGACCCGTTCAAAATTGAGCTGTTGTGGCAGAAGATCTATGCTACCGACCATGACTATAGGCATCCCAGTTTGGCTTTGACACCGGCGTTGAGTGCGATTGAGATGGCGTGTTGGGACATCGTTGGTAAAGCACTGAATCAACCGGTCTATAATCTGCTCGGTGGTCAATACCATGAAAAGTTGAGAGCGTATGCTTACATGCCGCACGGAGGGATATGGGAGAACCCCGAGAAAGCGGGCGAAATTGCCGCCGACTTGATGGAGAAGGGTAACACCGCAATGAAGTTTGACCCATTCCCGATTTTTCCCGCACCACGCGATATTCAGTTGAAAGATATAGCGCGTGTGGGAGAAATTTTCAAGTGCATCCGGGATGCGGTCGGTTATGGGGTAGAAGTTGGACTTGGCACGCATGGACAATTGACGACTTCCAGTGCGATTCGGATTGCACAGATGCTAGAGCCGTACTATCCTTTCTGGTTTGAGGAACCGGTGTCGCTGGAAAATGTCGATGAGATGGCGCGGGTGGCATCACATACCAGTATTCCAATTGCGACTGGTGAACGTCTATTGACCAAGTATGAGTTCGTCGAGATCTTTCAGAAGCAGGCAGCGCAGATCATACAGTTGGATGTGGGTCACTGTGGCGGGATTCTGGAGTCTAAGAAGATTGCAAGCATGGCGGAGGCACACTATGCAAGCATCGCGCCTCACATGTACTGTGGTCCCGTCGCAGCAGCCGCCGCGGTTCAGGTAGCGACATGCAGTCCAAATTTCCTGATACTGGAGTTTAATCGGACAGATCTTCACGCCGACATCTTTCAGGAGCCTCTCGTGTTTGACAATGGCTACATTGCCCCACCAACCACACCGGGGCTAGGCGCTGAGCTGAATGAGGAGGTTCTCGCTCAGCATAGAGTTCAGGCTTAATAACCAACGGTGCCATAGTTTGCAACTGTTGATACGAAACGTGAAACGTAATGCGTGAAACGTGAAAACCATTTGGTTCACTAGTACATTAATGAACTAATGAACCAATGAACTCAATGTCCTCGTCAACTCGCATCAAAGGTTAATATATCTGTTTGTAAAAGAGAGGTAAAGGAGTTTCTATGACAACCTTAGAAGTGCTTTCGGAATCCGAGAAAAACCGTGTGCGGATCACGGATGTGAAAGCCATGCAGTTGAACCAAGTGGGTCAGTCCTTAGTAAAGGTTGAAACCGATGCCGGTGTTTACGGTATCGGCGAGGCGGGGGCTTCTGGACCGATGGTGAGGGCGCATCTGCAGCATCTGCGAGCGACGCTCATCGGTCAGGATGTGTTTGAAATTGATAAGCTGTACACCCGCATGGTAAACCTGCAACATCCGTACAGATCGAACATCCCAACGGTCAGCGGTGTGGATATTGCGCTCTGGGATGTGGTGGGTAAGCTGCTGAATCGACCGATCTCAACGTTAATTTCCGGAAGGTTTAGGGACGAGATTCCGCTCTATATCAATACCCCCGGTCCTGATGACTGGTTTGATCTTGTTTCGTGTCGAGACTGGTCGCAACGGATGAAGGAAGCGCCGCAAGGTTGGAGTACCTTAAAATTTGGGTTTGAACGTTTGATGGGAAATGGCCTTCCCAAAGGCAGATACAGTACCGGACAGATGTCCCAAACGCTGCGGGCAACCGAATTAGACTTGATTCGTCGGGGCTATGAAAACTGTCGGGAGGCGTTGGGAGACGAAACCGATTTCATTGTCCATTGTCACAACGAATGGGATCTTGCCACTGCGATTGGGTTGACGCAGGCGGTTGCCTCCAGTAACCCGCTCTGGGTAGAGGATGCGCTGCCGGTATGGTACTCAGATTCGTGGAAGGCACTGAAGCAGGCATCTCCGGTGCGGATTATTACTGGAGAGAAGCTAGAGCTACCGCGTGAATTTCTACCATTTCTTCTGAACGAGGCGTTGGACGCTATCCATCCAGACCTTGTTTTTGCGGGTGGGTTGACGGGTTGTCGGAAGATTGCTGACCTTGCAGAGATGTTCTATATCCCCATTGCAACACATAATGTCGGTAGTTTGGTGCAGAATATGGCGACAGCGCATTTCGGCGCGTCGGTTAGGAACTTTGTCATAACAGAGACGCGAATTAGTCAAGATGCACTCATCGACGAAATGGCTGAGGAAAAGGTTCAGGTTGCTGACGGGAAATTGGTGGTGCCGAATGGACCTGGGCTGGGGATTACATTGGTTCCAGAGGTGTTGCGCGAGAATCTAATTGAGGGTGAGCCGTATTGGGATTAATGAGCAGCGAATGGTAAAATCGTAATAGAACTGAGCCGCAGAGGCACAGAGAGCACGGAGAAAAATCTTATCTATGCTTCTCTGCGTTCTCTGCGTCAATTCAGGAAGGTTTGTAGCAGTTTATTGTGTAATGAGGGAAAGAACTGGGACATCTGCCGGTTTCATTTCTGTGATGTTCATCTTACGTATGGCTTAACCGACGGCCGCAGCGACAATGAGTCCCAATGCGATGATTACACCGGCAACAGCAATTCCCGCTGCCGTATTGTTATCTTCTGCAATCTGATGATCGAGGTCAAAGGGGGTAACTAGGTCGAAAATTTTATAGCCGACCATCAAAACAATCACCCCGACGATGCTGAAAACAACACTTTCGATGACAAGCAGCGCAAGATGCTTGAAATCAATGAACGCCGCGTCCGCTGCTTCACCTGTTTCCTGTGCATTGGCTGGTGTTGACCACATTGAGGCAGCAACGATGCAGCCAATCGCGATACAAAAACTGAGCAGCACAATTTTCTTCGCCATTTGTTTTCTCCTTTTGATCTTCGTTTGGGGTACGGAATCTCAAAACTTTCTAACAGGTTGACACTCTATCACAGTGTTAAGTTGAAAATCAACAGAAAAATTAAGGACATTAGGGGCATTTAATGCTCCTATGCGATTGTCTGAATCGCGGATAAACACAGATTGATGGATTACACGGATAAAAAAAGACCTCGACAACTAGCATAACAAGGTGCAATGAACATGCTATTACGACCGGCGGGGCAAGATGCCCCGCCTACCGGGTGGAAAGAGAACGTGCGAGCACAACTAGCGGGGCATGAGCCAAAACGGAAAACTAAATGACCCTATTAAGGACATACGAGAAATGCACAAAACTATCCTTTCACGATTTCTGCACGAACAAAGTGATAACCGACCGCACCGGCAGGATCTGCATCGAAGCCTGCTTCCTTTTGTGTCAGTCCATCATTAGCGATGGCTCTGGCGGAGATCTCCACCTCCCCCGGGTTGTCAGGCACCCTCCACTTATATTTCCAGAGATACCATGCCAGTGGTGAATCGCTACCCCAAATATCCGCTGCCTCCCACGTGCTGACATCATCGACACTTGTGGTGATGCCGTCATCGATACTCACTTCGACCCGCTCAATTCCTCCATGGTTTCCACTATCAAAGGCGGCGCCGCTAATTGTATATGTCTTGCCGGCTTGAAGAACCTCGTCATTACTGGGTGTGCCGATTAGGGTTGCCAATTTGACACGCGCAACGGGGTCCCAACCTTCTTTCTCCCAATAGCCTACGTGCGATTCTGCTAACATAATGCTCATAATCCATTTTGGATTTTTTGTGCCGTAGTGGCCGGGGTTGAGCAAACGGACCGGAAAGCCGTGCTTGGCTGGGAGGGGTTCGCCGTTCATTTTGTACGCTAAGAGCACCTCCTCACGAAGGGCGCGATCTATGGGAACCGCCGTATGATAGGTGTCGGCACAGCGGAATACGACAACCTTTGCCTCCGCCTTGACACCTGCTTTATCAAGGACATCCCGCAGAGGAACACCGGTCCACATCGCATTGCTCATCTGCTCCGAACCAATCGGATCGCCGATGCACTTGAGCGTCCGCATCGTCGTCACGGACTCCATACTCGTTATGTCACTGTAATTCAATATAGTCGGTTTTTCGACCAATCCGACTACTCCCATCCTCCAGTGTTCAGCCTTGAGGGTTGGCACATCTCCAATTTGAAGGACGTAAAACTTATCGTTTGGCGTGATCATTGATGCTGGCGTTAATATTTCTTTAGGAATGTCATTTTCAGCGGGCAGAGAACGGAGCGGCAGCGTTAAACCACCTACGCTCACTGCGGCGACTTGAATGAATTTTCTGCGGTTCATGGTCTTCTCCATCATCATTATTTAATAAGGAGCTCCATTTACTCACCTGTCACTTGGGGTGTAGTCAAACGTTCAAGCGCCGATGCTATTTCAGGGTCATCGGATAAGAGCTGGTTGAGTTCACGAAGCTGTTCCTGCGCTGCATTCACATTCCCCACCTTTTCATTTGCAAGGGCAAGATTATACTTTGCATCAAGTAGGCTCTCATCTGCTTCTAGAGCGCTTTCAAAAGCCTTAATTGCTAGATTAAGTTTGTTCGTTGTCATGTGTAACGTACCCAGATTACAGTGTGGGATTGCAGGTTTCTCGGCGTGTGTTATTGCAAGTTCAAATTCACTTTGGGCATACTCGTCATCTTCGATGATCAGGTAGATAAAACCGAGGTTGTTGTGTAGTATGCTGTCATTTGGTGAAGACCGGATCCCCCGTCGTAGTGTTGAACGTGCCTGATTTAATTCGTTGCGCTTAAAATGGATAATCGCTTGCTGATTCAGCAGTTCTGGATTGCTGGGCTGCTTTGCAAGTTCGGATTGGATCCCCTTAAGCTCAGTTTCATAGCCGGTCTTGGGCAGAACGGTGTGCACCAATGTTGGAATAAGAAACTCCTTACCGGGTTTCAATACGTATTGGGGTGGACGTATGTTGTTATGCTGTGCCAATAGCTTCCAGTCTCGATATTTTTTCGGAAAAATCTGGTTTTTATATATCCGAATGAAACTATAGAGTGTCTCACCGGGGGCGATCTTATGCCGAGTATCAGTGTATTGCCTCACCGGATACCGCCCAATAAGCATCCGCGGATCCGGCTCGGGAATTGGGATTGTCGGTGCGACTTCGATTGGCGGCGTACCGGGTGTTGAAAGCTCTGGTACAGGCGAGGTCTCGCCTACCGGTGTCGCAGGTGCTGGAACTTCTGGGTTAGATGATGTCTCTACTATCGGTGTCTCTGGTTCTGAAGCCGCTGGAGTCGGTGTACTTTCAACTGTTGGTGTTGCCAGCGCGGCGGTCTCAGGCTCCGGCGTGTTTTGAACTGTCGATGTCGCGGGTGTTGAAGTTTCTGGCGGGACAGCTGCCTGTTTCGGTTGTTTAACTTGGGCAAGCTGGACCTGTTTGACTTGGCCCGACAATGAATCGAAAGCGCCCGTTAATGTCTGTGACACTAAACTCCAAGGGACAACATAGATTAGGAGTGCGATCAATCCAATACCCGCAAAGATCCCTATTATTAGGGGGACTCGGTTTGTTGATCGGGGTTGTGGAAAAGGGTGTAGCTGCACCGGTAATGGTGGAAAGGGCAACACACGAGCCTCATTTTGATTACGGTTATTCACTCTATCTTTTTTCACGCGTCCCCCTCCAAGTCAAAGAGTTGGCGATTGGCGGCATCTGATAGATTATAGCAATCGCTAGTATGGGTGTCAAGGGCTTTCAATCATTTTTCTATTGACAATCAGGAGGCAAATGGTGTATCTTAATTGATTCGCAAGCCTGTTTTCATGTAGATGATAGTCAGGAACGCACTCAGGAATTCATCTGAGTTTTACACATTACGTCTCAGGCAGAGGAAACGTCATGTTTGAAAGTTTATCGGGCAAGTTGCAAGGCGTTCTCAAATCGCTACGCGGTCAAGGCAAACTGACCGAGAAAAACATATCTGATGCGCTCCGAGAGGTTCGTCTCGCATTGCTTGAGGCGGATGTGGATTACAAAACGGTCCGTGACTTTATCAACGGTGTCAGGGCAAGATCTATCGGTCAGGAGGTGCTCGGCAGCTTCACCTCAGATCTTCAGATAGCGAAGATTATCGGCGATGAACTCGCCAAATTGATGGGGGAGGAAGCCGTACCAGTCACCATAGCACCAAGTGGTCCGACAATCATTATGATGGTTGGTCTGCAGGGCGGTGGAAAAACGACCGCTTCAGCCAAACTTGCGCTGAGATACAAATCAGAGGGTCAAAATCCCCTTTTGGTTGCGGCAGATATTTATCGTCCCGCAGCTATTAAACAGCTGCAAGTGCTTGGAGAGCAGATTGATGTGCCTGTGTTCTCAATGGGAACTGAGGTCTCTCCTGCGACTATCATTCAAGCTGCTGTCAAGCAGGCGTTGAATCGTGGGAATAATTTTGTCATCATTGATACAGCAGGTCGGTTGCATGTTGACGAAGCGCTGATGGATGAATTGCGGGAAGTTAAGTCCGCTGTCAATCCGACGGAAATTTTGCTTGTTGTCGATGCGATGACAGGGCAAGACGCTGTCAATGTTGCCCAGCATTTTAATGGCAATTTGGACATTGATGGCGTTATTCTGACCAAGTTGGATGGTGATGCACGCGGCGGCGCAGCGCTATCCATCCGTGCAGTTACGCAGAAACCGATCAAGTTTGTTGGTGTTGGTGAGAAGATTGATGCGACAACATTGGAGGAGTTCCATCCAGATCGGATGGCTTCTCGGATACTTGGGGAAGGGGACTTTGCAACCCTGCTTGAAAGGGCTGAATCTGTTTTTAGCCAAGATCAGGCCGACGAGTTAGAACGCAAGCTGCTTGATCAGGAGGGGTTAGATTTCAATGATCTGTTGATGCAGCTCGAACAGATCAAGAACATGGGGCCATTGGACCAACTCGTCGAGATGATCCCCGGTGTCAATAAGCTTCCGATGAAAAACATGCAGGTTGACGAATCGCAGTTGAAGTATACCAAAGCGATGATTCAGTCGATGACGTCGATGGAGCGCCGGAATTCGCGTCTCCTTGATAGTAGTCGTCGGCTGCGCATTGCCAAAGGAAGTGGGACAACGGTGCGTCAAGTCAATCAATTGGTTGATCAACTCAAACTCATGAACCGCATGATGCAGCAACACCCGATGGTGGACGTGCCGCAACTTGGCGGTGGTGGTTCCGTTGCAATTAAAAGGAAGCCGAAGAAACGTAAAAAAAGGAAAAGACGTAAGTCACGCTAAATTTTGGATGCGATTTATCTTATTGACTATCACTATTAGTCGTTGCAATTTGGGCGATGACTACAGCCAGAATTAAGTGGTAGGAGCAGCTTTCACGAAATAGGAGGTAACATTTGGCAGTACGAATTAGACTTCAGCGGCATGGAAAGAAAAGACGTCCTTTTTATCGGTTGGTGGCCGTTGACTCTCGAAGCCAAAGAGATGGACGTTTTATCGAACGGATTGGGCATTATGATCCGATGACCGATCCGGCAAACATCGTAATTGACGCGGAAAAGGCATTAAAATGGTTGAGAACTGGTGCACAACCTTCTGACACAGCCAAAGATCTCATGTCAAAAGCTGGCGTTTGGGAACAATTCATAAATGAAAAACAGGGTCAGCCTACCCCAACTCCAGAAACAGAGTCGATGCCTGCTTCAGAAGAGGATTCGGACGCAGCAGCAGAAGAATCTGCTCCTGCAGAAGAATCAGCAGAAGAAGCAAATTAGTGTCCCGCGTACAGACTTACGCATTTCAGCACAGTTGATGCGGGGCAAGATGCCTCGCCTACAGTTGGCTGCGTGAGTCTTATTAGTGTAAAATCGCGTTTTTAGGGGAATCCCATGCTCAAGGATTTGATCGAATACCTCGCAAAATCCCTCGTTGATCACCCAGATCAGGTCAGCGTCAATGAAGTCGAAGGCAACACTGTGACTATTCTTGAACTGAGCGTTGTCCCTGAAGATTTAGGAAAAGTCATTGGGAAACAGGGGCGCACAGCCAAGGCAATGCGATCTCTGCTACTTGCTACGGGAGTCAAAGCACGTAAAAAGGCAATACTTGAGATTGTCGAATACCGTCAAGCGGTAGAGTAAGCATTTGCAATCCTACCGACTCACTATGACGAATGAGTGGGAGAGATATGGCTGTTATTGTCAAAAGACCTGTTATTTTGAAAAATATTGTGACCCCTGCTTTCAAGGAGCAACTCACGAAGGAGTTAGAGCACACGATTCGCCAGATTGAAACATGGCTGCAGCAAGAGGAATTCCAAAGTCGACGTTTGATTGCAGAAGCTCAAAAGCGAGATCCACGTCGTGTTAATCAGTTGCGCGAAGAGATTCACCAAGAACGTGAAAAACAGGAGCAGGTGAAGAGCAATCTCAGCCAGAAGTTATTGCAGGTTAAGGAACTTGAGATTGATACCCTTTTTACCAGCGGAACATATGATGCGCCTGTCAAAATTGAGGTAGGGGATGACATCCGCGCCAAACTGTCTCAGGCAGAGATTATCGTCAAAGATGGAGTTGTCGTCCAAGTTATTGAATGAGAATTGACATCATTACCATTTTTCCAGAGGTCATCCTACCTGTATTGCAAGCCGGTATCTTAAGGCGTGCGCAAGCTAGAGACATATTGACGGTCAGCGTTCACAACCTGCGCGATTTTACGACAGACCGTCATCAAACGGTTGATGACTATCCTTACGGGGGCGGCGCAGGCATGATTTTGAAACCGGAGCCGCTTTTCGCCGCGATCAGGGCAATACAACCGGAGTCAACTGCGCGTGTTATCTACCTGACCCCACAAGGAGCTCCCTTTAACCAGGCATGTGCTGAAGCTCTTTCCCTTGAATCGCACCTGATCTTGATCTGCGGACGCTACAAAGGAATTGACGAGCGAGTACGTATTAAACTGGTTACGGATGAGATTTCGATAGGCGATTATGTCCTGAGCGGTGGAGAAATTCCTGCGCTGGTATTGGTTGATGCGATTGGTCGAGTTTTGCCGCATGCGCTGGGAAATTACGAATCAGCACAGGAGGATTCATTTAGTCAGGGCTTACTAGATTGCCCACATTATACGCGACCCGCTGAGTTTGAGGGGCTGAAGGTCCCCGATATCTTGGTGAGCGGGCACCACGAAAACATTACGCATTGGCAACGGGAACAGTCTCTCAAGCGGACTGCTGAACGCCGTCCAGACTTGCTCAAAAACGTTGAACTCTCGGCTGAAGACGTTGCGTATCTGAGTTCTCTGAAAAATTCGGATGTAACGAGTCATGCGTAAAAGGTGAAGCCCGGAAAACGGAAAAGCCAGAAAACGGGACATGAAGCCTTCTCATTCTCTCGTTTTCCTAATTTTCTCTATCTCCTGTTTATATCATGGGCAGTGTCGAGACTATAAACACCCGAATGAAAGGAGGAACCAAACGATGAATCTTATTGAATCTGTTGAGAGCGAACATGTAAAAGCCGATATTCCTGATTTTGGACCCGGAGATCTCGTACGGGTCAACACCCGTATCCGAGAGGGTTCAAAAGAACGTATCCAAGCCTATGAAGGAACGGTCATTCGACGATCGAATGGTGGGCTGCGTGAGACATTTACTGTCCGCCGTGTTGCTTATGGCGAAGGGAGTGAAAGAACCTTTCCTGCACATTCACCAAATATTGAAAGTATCCAAATTATTCGATACGGTGCCATCCGCCGAGCAAAGTTGTACTACCTACGAGACCGAACCGGAAAAGGTGTACGAATCCGTGAGAGACGGCAAACCACCGATAACGCATAGAGGGAGTAATCCAACGGAGATACAACAGTTTGAACAAACCCTACGACAGCAGGGCTATCAGCGTATCGCAGGAATTGACGAGGCTGGACGAGGGGCATTAGCCGGTCCTGTTGTCGCAGCAGCTGTTATTCTTCCTACTGACTGTCAGCTTTCAGGTGTGACGGACTCAAAGCAGTTGACCCCTAAAAAACGGGCTGGATTGTTCGACGAGATCCACCGTACAGCCGTAGCGGTTGGTGTTGGTTGTGTTGATAACAAGGAGATTGATCAGATCAATATTCTCCAAGCAACAATGATTGCAATGGCTCAAGCTATTGTACAAATCACGCCTGCTCCAGATTACGCACTTGTGGATGGTACACATCTTCCGGCAATTTCTCTACCCGCCAGAGCGATCCCCAAGGGAGATACCCTTATCCAGTCTATTGCCGCTGCTTCGATTATCGCAAAAGTCACGCGAGATCGCCTGATGATTGAACTTAATGAAACCTATTCGGGCTACGGTTTCCGGGCCCACAAAGGATACGGTACGCTTCTACATCGTCAGGCAATTGCCCAACTCGGTCCCTGCCCTATCCATCGGCGCAGTTTTAAGCTACAGTAAGATGAGCGATTCCAGAATTAAGGTAGGCAAGATCGGCGAAGCCCTTGCTATAGAGCACTTCAAAGCGCAAGGGTATGAAATTCGCGCACAGAACTACCGCACGCGCTCAGGTGAGATTGACCTCATCGTTCAACGTGGAAAACGGATTGCGTTCGTTGAAGTCAAGACGCGTCGGAGCAGCAAATTTGGCCTACCACAGGCGGCTGTTACTCCTGCCAAGCAGAAGCAAATCTCTAAAATTGCACTGAATTATCTACAAGTGCACAATCTCCTAGATGTCCCCTGCCAGTTCGACGTTGTTGCAATCATGCTATCGTGGAAATTTGAACTCATCAGGCTTCAGCACATTGAAAATGCGTTTGCGTTTTGTACTGATGGGTGATGAACCCCCGCACATTGACGAAGCTATTTCGCACCCAAACTGGATAGCACATTCCGAAGATAAACAGCATCCTCTTTCGCCCACTGCTCCAGATTCGGCGGCGTGGTCTCGGCATACCCTACCTGACGAATAATCGATTCATCGAAGCGGTACTCGGTATGCACCGTTAGGGGTCCGTCAAAACCGCTTTTGCACAGAAGCCCCAGATAACGCCTCCAATCGACACCTCCGTCTCCTAGCTTTACAAAACAGGGAACATAAGGAGGAGTACGATCGGGCTGCGAGAGGTAGAGGGCATCTTTGATTCCGATAACGGACAGATAATCCCCAATCATCGCCAATCCCATTGCCCAATCCTCGCCATCAAGAAGGAGATGCCCGGGATCGGGATAGGCACCGATGTGCTGCGGATCGAAACCTTTGATGAGATGCATCAGTCCTGCGCAGTTGGATCCAATACAGGCACCGCTGTGAATCTGGTAACAGGTTTGCACCCCATATTTCTCACTGAACGCGCTAAACCCCTCAAGTTCCCTACGCGCGGCATCAATCGCCTGCCAATAATCGTCCTCCTCGTTAAACCGCCAGAACCCGATTTTGAGACGCGGGATGCCCGCTTCTGCACACGCAGCGTATAGCCCCTCCACCGCCGGTGCATTCGGATTCGTTATATCCGTAGCCGCTGTCGCCAACGGACAGGTGAGGTTTTGCCCCTCCCAAACCTTCATCGCTTTGGGCAGTGCTTCAACGACGTTATCGACGTGAATCGGGTGTCCCGGACGGACGCAGATATCCACCCCGTCGTAGCCGAGTTCGATGGTTTTCTCGCCGAGTTGCTCGACAGATAGCTCCGTAAAGAACTTAGAATTGAGTACAATTTCCATTTAGGGTTCCTCCTAGCGGAGTAGTTTATGATATAAGGCAATCTAATCGCGATTGAAATGCTTGCCGGGCAGATACTTAATCTCCAATTCGACATCACGGACGTAGCATTGGGGGATGACGTCAGGATCGCGTTCCAGTAGTGTGACTTCGAGGATATTCTCACCTGTTTGGGGCCAGTGGTGTGGGTCAAGTTGGTAGATGAACCAGTAGCCTGAACCGGTGCGGTAACGCGGTGCGCGCATCCGGTACATCTCGTTAATTTTACGCAGCAGATGTGTTGGTAGTTCTATGCTGTTCAGTTGAAAGCGTATCTGGTCGTTTTCGGTGGTATTCATGATTCGCACGCGCAGGAGAACCTCGTGGACTCGCCCCACTTGCTCCCAACGGGGCAGATCGTCACTGATTGTCACTTCCAACTGGACAGGTACGTTCACCTCCAAGTCGGCGGGCAGTTGCGATGTGAGTTCTGGACTCGGAAAGCGACCGCTCACTGTGGGGATATGATAGAATTTATCCTTGGGTGCCATAATATCCGGATGGGGCAACTCACGGAGTTTTTCATAGAACGACGCTTCGTAGGGCCAGTTCGTGAACCACTGGCTGATATAGAGTCCGTCAATGCCCTGTGCCCAGTAGTTGCAAGCCGCGGCACGAATCATTTCAATCGACGCTTCACCCAAGCGGTCGGAGTCCACGTTGCTATCAATAGCGGCGTGGATGCGGCACTGTGTTCCTTTGGCAGACTCTACCAAGGAGCGGAGATCATCAAGCAGGGGTGCTTCATAGGTCAGAGAAGTGCCGTTTGGATCTCGCAGCTCAGGTCTTGCAAGTGCTTGAGCGATGAGAACATCCACGATGCCTTGCCGCATCCACTCCTGTGGGTCCAAACCACGGGACAGACAGGTCTCGACATTCGACGGGATGCTGATTGCCAATTCCCGCTCGGAGCCACTCTCCTTTACTGTTGCATAGACTTGTCCAACCCATTCGGTCATGATTTGACACCCGTCCTCTACTTCATCCGGGTGGAAGTAGTAGGGCCAGAAATTAAATTGGAGCTCGAATCCATTGACCTCATAATTGGTAAGCACCTCTGAAATGAGTGCGAATCGTTCGTCACGGACAGCTTGGTTCATGAAATCAGCACAGTGGATACCGGGGAAATCAGGGTCTATGTTACCCTTTGCGCCGATCTCCAGATGCTTGTTATCCAATCGAAAATCCGAGCTGCGAATATCGTACCCCGGTCCTCCTCGCTCGCCGCTCTCTAACTGCATCAATAGCGTGGGATAAAACAGTAATCCCACATCATGGGCGCGATCACAGATTACCCGCAAGGGATCGTTGCCTTCTTGGATTAGGTGCAGCGCATTTTGGTAGGTCCGACGGAAGATGAGGTGATCCCATTTTTGGACATTATGTCCCCATAGTTCGCCGACTTCCGTATCATGTAGGACTGTTCGCCCGTCCCCCAAGCAAAACATTAATGCCTCGACAGGAGTGCCAGCAAGTTCGTCAACTGCTGCCTCGCACTCTTCTTTCTGCATTGCAGGCTCGTACATGTAGAGCAGCGGATGGCGTCCATCGTGATAGAACATGATGCGTGGTTTTTGCATAGCGGATTCCTTCGTTTAAGATAACCGATTTTGGGGTCATGATTATGGACTTCTATTTTGCCACGATGTTCTTCCGAAAGTCAAGAAGATACTCGTATCGGATTCGGCAGGAAATAGTGAATTATTCTCTTTTTTTTGACTCTCTTTTTTGAGTAATTCCTGCTATAATTTACTTTACATTGGTGAGAGGCAAAGTAGAATGGAACCTGAAGGAATACAGCACTATTGTGAGTCTGCCGAACTATATGGGCGAAAGGAGCGTTATCATGGTCAATCAGCAGTACCTTCTCGATGACGAAGGGATACAGAACTTCATCAAAAATGGGTATATCACAGTCCACCCCGATTTACCCGACCTCCACGAAGAAATCTACCGGGCGACTGCAGCAATCTTTGAGAAAGAGGGAGACCCGCGGAATCATATCCTACAAAAAGTTCCCGCGCTGTATCAGGTGTTTGCCCATCCGACTGTTCGGGGTGTCCTGACCAGTCTTTTGGGACCGAATTACATGATGCATCCACATCGCCATGCACACATGAAGCAGCCGGGCCAAAAAGGTGGTGCGTGGCATCAGGACGGCAGATCGAAACATTTCACAACGAAAGACCATGGGTGGCTTTTTGAATGGAGACGGCACCATTACTTCCGATCTGTTTGGGCATGGTATTATCCGCAGGAGGTTACCGAAGATATGGGACCGACGGCGGTTATACCGGGTGTGCAGTATTACGATCTGGAGAGTATGAGACACTACAACAGTGCCTACAGCGATCCGGAGATTGGTGCGCTGCTTTGTGGAAAGGCGGGAACGATAACGATTGGTCATTACCATCAGTGGCACAGCAGCTGGGGGACAAATCACAGTAATAAGAATCGTTACATGATTAAGTTTCTTCTCACCCGCACAGAGGAGCCGCAGCAGCCTTCTTGGGGTGCCAATGGTATTACTGCGACAGATACCAAATCACTCACCGATGACACACCGATACCCGGTCAGGAAGCGGTGTGGAATCATGTGTGGAGCTGGTTAAACGGAGATAATGAGGCGATGGCAAACAATGGAAGCGTGAATGGGAATCACGTTTCTGAGTTGATTGCCGCGTTGCGTGATGCCTCTGCGTCTGCTCGTCTGAATGCTGTCTATGCCCTCGGAGCGGTTGGTGAACCTGCTGTGGATCAACTGATAGAGGTGCTGCGTCAAACCGCTGAACCCGTTGAGATTACGGATGAGCCGATCTTAACTCATGCAGCATACGCCTTGAGCGCGATTGGTGCAGCCGCTGTTCCCGCTTTAACTTCTGTCCTAAATGAGGATACGGCGTGGTGGGTGCGTGCGACCGCAGCGGATATCTTGGGAGACATCGGCACACCTGCCGCAGAAGCGGTTCCCGCGTTGATTCAGGCTCTGGATGATCCGTCCGAATGGGTGCGTCGTAATTCCGTGAATGCGTTGGGGACTATCGGTGGGGAGATGGACGCATTGATAGCCGCTTCAAAGGATGATCACCCATTGGTTCGCTGCAATGCGGTGAATGCACTGGCAAGGACATGCAAAGGGACCGATGAAAGCATTGACGCCGCTAGCCGTGCGCTATCGACGGTGATGTATGACGATGAATACGCTATCATCCGCGAGTACGCGATTGCTGCGTTAGAGGAGATGGGATCCACACACTAATAATTAGGCGTGTTCTAAGAGACCACCGGCGTCCAGTACGCGCCAGAAGGTGTAGTCTGCGTGGTGGACGATTGTGTTCTCCAAGCTGCGGACGACTAACTCACCTTCGCCCGAATGGGCACCGGCTGTGTGCGCGACGGCTTCTGGCAGTCCGACGGTCAGGCAGACGTGGACGCCGTAGCCCGGATGCCGAATCGACGGAAATCCAGCAGCACTTGGCGATTCTCGCCAGCGGGCTTGGTTTTCTGGATCGAATTCCCACGGCTTGCCCACATCGTGGCATAACGCGCAGGCGATTAGGAGGTCACGGTCTACGCCAAGTTCGGGAAACATCGCTGTCAGTTCGTCGTAGGTTCGCATTGCAAGCAGCGTGACGCCACGGATATGGTGGGTCTGTGTACCCCGCTTGAGTGGCGGTGTGTCCGGATTGCCCGACGCACGAATTTCGTCAATGGATTTGAATGAGCTTTTTCCTAGGGAGTAAGCCCACGCATCGATGACCTTATTCCGCAATGTTTCGTTGCCGATTTCGTTCACTTCGGGCAGTGAACGGATGACCGATTGTCGTAACTCTTCAGAAATTTGCATAATTTTCTCCTAGAACGTGAAACGTGAAAACCATTTGGTTCATTAGTTCGTTGGTGTCTGACTTATGGGATTCATATAAAAAGAAAGTGCAAATGAGAGAAACACCGAGTTTTTATCGGGTTGAGTGATGTAAGAGCGGGGCAAGATGCCCCGCCTACGATGGGTGTGGAGTCTGAACATGTCCCTCGACGCCCGATAAATCGGGCAACTACAATCTGAGATGCGTAACTCCTACGGAGTTCTAGAACATGGAGAAGTCGATTTCCTTTGCCGTGATGAATTCCAACAAGGTCGGAACTCCTTCTTCTGTTTTCTGAATTCCGCGTTTGATAGCAGGGATAATCTGATCCGGCGTTTCTATTCGCTCGCCGTAGCCGCCGAATGCCTTTGCCATGTCGGCGTAGTTTCCAGATATGTCTGTGCTGCGATATTTCTCAGTGGACAGCTGCATAATCGGCAATTCGATTGCCATGGAGAAGTTGTTAAACAGCACTGACAGGATGGGGATACCCGCTCTGACGGCGGTCTCGAAATCCATGCCTGTGAAACCGATGGCGGCATCGCCCCAGATGTTGATGCACAGCTTGTCCGGTTCTGCTAACTTCGCGCCCATCATCAGCCCAAGTCCGTACCCCAGTTGTGTGGTTTTGCCCCAGCCGATATAGGACAGCGGTGTGACCGATTCCCAGAAGGGTGAAAGCTGATCACGCGGACTTCCGGCATCGTGGGTGATAATAGTGTTTGCCACATCTACCGTGTTCATCAGATCCTGAATCACTCGGTAAGGGGAAAGGGGAACTTCGTTGGAGGTCAATTTGGGATTCCACTGTGCTAGCCATTCCTGCCTGACCGTTTGAATCTCCCGCGTCACGCTCTCAAGGCGACCTCGTGGGTTGCCGTTTAGACGCCCACGAATTTCATTGACTAACGCCTCTAGAGTCAAGCGAGCATCCCCAATTAGAGCGTGTTCCACGGCTACATCTTTGTTGAGATCTGCTGCATCCAACGTGGCATGAATAATTGTTTTGCCTTTTGGTATGGTTGGTGCGTAGTTGGTGATGCTGAAGCTGCACCCGATTCCGAAAATAACGTCCGCATTTTGCAGGAAGTGATGCACTGGTTTTGGCAGAGATCGACCGCCGGAGCCGAGAGAGAGGGGATGGTTTTCAGGGAAAGCACTCTTGCCGCCGAGACTGGTGGTCGTGGGTGCCTCCAGAAGTTCGGCGAGTTCCCTTAAAGCGTTCCATCCTTTGGCATAGTGGACTCCTTGACCTGCGTAAAACACAGGTCGTTCCGCCTCTAGCAAGACATCAGCGATTTTTGGAATCTCGTTGGGGTCTGGCGCAGGGCGGGAGACCGGGGTGGGTTGGTAATTCAGAGGTTCAGAGATCTCCTCCTGAAACACATCGTTGGGAAATTCCACCAACGCCGGACGGGGTCTGCCGTTCCTTACCTGAGTAAAGGCGCGTCTCAGAGCATCGGGCGCTGCTTGAGGTAGAATAACCTGCTCGCAGGACTTGGTAACATTCTGGAAGTTGAGGAAGGAATTGAAATTAGGGGGAACGTTGGTCAAGGAACGCGAGTAACCCATCGGTAACACCACGATTGGCACTGAATCGCCATAAGCCTGTGCGACACCACCAAAGGCGTTCTCCGAACCGGGACCACTCTGCATACAAAACACCCCGATCCGTTCACCGGAAGACACCCGACTGAACGCATCCGCCATATGGAGGCCAATGCGTTCTTGGCGGACGATGATCGGGCGGATTCCCACAGCGGCTGCGGCATCAATGATTGGATTGACCGGATAAGCAAATAGGTATTCTACACCCTCTGCCTTCAAAATGTGAGCAACAGCATCAGCAACTTTCATAAAGTCTCCTTATTTGTATGTCTAAAGCGGGGTCACTTATGTTGAAAAATGGTGTAACAGAAACCAAGTTTTCAAAAAAAACTCGGTTTCTCTTCGCGCTTTACACTTTTTTGATATGAACCAGGAAGTTTATTTCAATTATTTCGGGTTTCTGATTTTTCTGCTTGCGTCGGGCAAGGGGGATTGCGGATGCATCGCTCGCGCTTGCGCCCGGAAGTCTAACCCTTTTTGACCTAGTGCTTGCAATTCTTCTGGACTGCCGTCAAACCATTCCTTTAGGCGTTGGCGGGCGATGTGGACATGCAACACCTCGTCTGCCCAGTCGAAATCCTGAAGGGTTGTCATTAGGGGATGGCGAGCGGTATCGCGGCAAAACTCGAACTCTTCGCGCTTGCCGGGTGGGTATTTCATGAGACCTGCTTCGACGCCGAAAAGCATGGCATATAATTCGAGGGGCGGCATCTTAAAGAGATAGGCAGATTCCCAATCGCGTATTGGCATCACGGAACGTTTATCAAAGATGTCCTCTGTCGCTGCTTCACCAAAGACGGAATGGCGCATTTCGTCCCAGAGGTGACGGGAAATATCGGCATAAAATTCCCACTGCTGCCCTTTCATTTCGTACAGCACAAATCCCAATGCTTCGGCAATCGTGGTTTCTCCGAGACGGGTTGCAATCATCTGCATCAATCGCTCTTCTACCCGCTCGTTGTCGACATGGATAATATCCCACACACGCGGAAAAGTATCATCGCGGGTGAGCTGCTTCGGAATCAGATATGGGGTTGCCGCTCGGATGGGTTGGAGCGCGTCAAGGTTCACTTCGCCTGTACCATCAATGCCCCCCGCAGCTGCAAGCAGGTTGTGAAGCGTCCTGCTCCAAGTCTCCGCTTCTGCTTCTTTTTCCGGCGTATCAACGACATCGTGGTAGGCGGCTTCTAGCAGACCCAAGCCTTCTTCTACTTCGGCGATGACGGTTTTCAGGATGCGCACGGTAGGATAGTCCGCCAAACCGTTGGTTTCGCTGACATACCTTTGGTATGCGTCCAAAAGCGCGGGTTTGAACACTTTTGTTAATCCCGCCAACAGTTCAACGGTATTCGCCGCGTACATCGCTTCATCGAACACGATTTGCAAGGATGTATCGGGGACTTGATACGCTTTTGTTTTAGAGATGCGCAGCTCAGGCAATCGGGCTTTGAATTGAGACGCGTGCTGGGAGTCTTCGTATTGCAGCCTTGCCAACAGTACCTTGACATCTCGCTCTGGTGTACTGATGATGTGGGCAGCTTGCAGAAACATCAATCGTTCTGCCACGTAGGCGAATCGATGGATTCGGGCGGCGCATTGATCGACGCTGAATCCCTGCTGTGTTGCATTGTGCAAGCCTGCGTATTGATGGGTTCGATCCATCCTGCTTTCTCCTCGTTGTGCTTAACTAGCGCAAGTTGCTATATAGGTCAAGTTTTGATACCCGATACCTATCAGAAATAACCAAATTTACGACACACATGTCGCCCCTCTGGGGCTTGGGGGTATTGGTTTATTGATATGCTATACACATATCGCCCCTCTGGGGCTGCTTTGGGTCGGGTAAGTCACTTTGAATCCCGATTTATCGGGGAGGCCCGACCTACGGGTATAGGGGTCAATTTGATCGCACGGTACATCACTAGCAACTTGCGTTTCAATAGTCTAATGTTCACTTTGATTTTTCAAAAACGTATCTACTTCCTGACGAGTAGGCATGACGGGCAGCGTTCCCAAACGGGTGACAGCTAACGCACCTGCGGCGTTGGCACGACGGATAGCGTCCACAAGCGGCAGCCCTTCCGCTACGGCGACAGATAATGCGCCTGAGAAAGCGTCTCCTGCTCCGGTTGTGTCCACCACATCCACTGGGAAACTCGGAATGTGAATTGTATCATCCGGCATTACAAGAAGAGCACCATGTGCTCCCCGATGTAGTACCACGGCACTGGGCCCCATTCCGAGAAGTTCACGTGCAGCTCGCTCTGCTGTTGTGTCATCCGAAACGGAATAACCCACCAAGGTCTCTGTTTCCTGTTCGTTGGGTGTTAGGATTGTGCAGTTGCACCAAGTTTCAGGACTGTAGGGGCGGGCGGGACCGGCGTCCACAATCACCGGAACGCCATAATCTACTCCTAGTTGTACAGCAGTCGCCACGGCGGGTTCGGGAACTTCAAAGTTGACCAAGATACCGTCCAACGTGTCGCGATGCAGTGCCAAGGCTTGTTTCACATCATCAGAACTCAAGCAGTCGTTAGCGCCTAAGATCCCTAAGATGGTGTTTTCGCCGTCGGCATCGATCATTGCGATGCCCACACCTGTCGAGGCTTGTGGGTGGACCGTGACGGCATCCACATCAACACCTTCCGCTTGCAAGGCAGCTATTTCCATACGCCCAAAGTCGTCGGCCCCGATGCAGCCGAGCAGCACCGCTGCCCCTCCTGCCCTTTGTACAGCGACCGCGGCGTTAGCCCCTTTACCACCGGGACCAATTTTAAAATTGTCCGCCAACAGCGTTTCTCCCCTAGTGGGAAGGCGTGGTGTTTGCACCGCCAAATCTATGACAACGCTACCGATGACAGCGATCTGTTTCATGCGCTTATCTCCCGTCAGGTCTCCTTTAGAACTTGAGCGACTACCTCATTGGGATGAATTTCTGTCATACACAGATGTGGTTGATCCTTTCGCATACACTTCCGCTTATAGCAGGGACGACATTCTACCGGCTTCTCAATAACTTCGTGGTTTTCGCCATAGGGACCGTGACGGATCGGGCTAGTGGGACCAAAGAGCGCGATCGTCGGTGTCCCCACAGCTGCCGCGATGTGCATCGGACCGCTGTCGCAGGTCAGGTAAAAGGTGCAACTTTCGATCAGGGCACCGAGCTGCATCAGCGTTGTTTTTCCAATCAGGTTAATTGTTTCCACTTTTGTAATTTGTGCTAACGCTTCGCCGAGTGGGATTTCGGCGGTTGAGCCGGTGAGCAGTATTCGCGCACCGAAACGTTTTTGTACTTGTGCTATCACTTCCGCAAACTTCTCTAGGGCCCAGCGTTTTGTACGCCATGTCGTGCCGAGATTTACTCCAATCAGGTTTTCCTTGAGAGAGATACCGTGCGTTGCAAGTATCTGACGCGCCGCATGACGGTCTGCGTCCATGTGCCAAAACTCCAATTTTGCGTTTGGTTCGTGGATATCGATTAACTTCAGCACGCGCAGATAACGGTGGACTTCGTGGCGGTCCGTCCGGTCCACGCAAGTTCGCGTTAGGAGGATACCCCGCCCACTTACATTTGAGCCAATCCGTTCAGGAATATCCGCCAAAAATGGGATCAATGCGTTACGAAAGGAGGTTGGGTGAAGGACGACCGCAAGATCGAAGTCTGACCGGCGCATCTCGTTCACTGATTTATAGAAAGATGGCAAAAGGTTGAGCCCCTTCCCCTTATTATCAACCATCACTTCATCGATATATGGGTGGGTCGCCATCAAGTCCGCAACGAGTGGGCGAATTAGCAGTGCTAAGTGGGATTGGGGATACGCGATTTTCAGTGCTCTTAATGCCGGTGTGAGCAGCACCATATCTCCGACCCAACCGCCGGTTTGGATGACAAGAATTCGATTTCTCAACGAATTTCCCCTTACCGCGTTGATTGTTCGATTATGATCTTGCTTTTGCTACAAGAACTTGACACGGGGAGCCGGGGGATCTCGGAGGACTCATCGGATCGGTACGGACCGACCGATTCGGGCAGATTCGTAGAGGGCATCGAAGATTTTTGCAACAAGTAGCACCTCTTCTGCCGGCACAGGTGACGGCAACCCTTCACGAATCGCTTTATGGAAGGACTCAAATTCCCCCAGCAAACCGGTAAGGAATTCCGGTTCATAGTCGATCATTTCATCTTCTTTATCCATATAGATGCGTGTGGGACTGTATGTCGCACCGGCTCTGTCGCCCATGAAGAAGGTCTGTCCGGTATTTTCAATATGAGATGCCCACGCGGTTTCCAACGTCACGGTTAAGCCCCCTTCAAAGCGGACAGCGCCCATCGCAAAATCTTCGACATCGAATTGGGCAGGGATCCATGTTCCCCAATCGTTAATCACATCGGCTTGATGTCCAAATTTCTGCGCGATTGATCCAAATGCTTCGATTGGTTTCGGTGCGCCGATCATCCACAACAACACATCGAGGATATGCACCCCGATGTCAATCAGGGGTCCGCCTCCTGCTATTGATTTTGTAATGAACGATGGTGTAGCAGGTATACCCCGTCGTCGCATTGCCATTGCGCGAGCGTAGTAAATATCGCCGAAGAAACCATCGTCATATAACTTGCGCAAGGTCCGCGCTTGTGGGCTAAATCGTGATTGTAACCCAATCTGAAGCACTTTTCCCGATGCTTTCTGAGCATCGACCATAGCCTGACCATCGATTGCATTTCCGGCGATTGGCTTCTCGCAGATCACGTGCTTCCCCGCTTCAAGTGCTGCGATTGATGGCGGAGCGTGAAAATTATTCGGCGTACAGACACTGACAGCGTCCAATTCAGGCATTGCGACGAGTTCGTTGTAGTCAGTGAAGATATGTTTGATGTCGTGCTGCTTCGCAAAATTCTCCGCACGCTGTCGGTCAATATCGCAGACACCAATGATTGAAACACCTTCGACATTCCTGTGTCCTGGCAGATGTTTACCACCGGCAATTCCACCCGCGCCGATGATACCAACCTTAATTTCTTGCATTATGATTTTCCTCTTTGGTGGCTCACACTTTGCTAGTTTATCGCACGTCCTTCCATTGATCTGGAAGTTCTATTCATTTTATGTTCTAAAAATAAAAAGGATAGTTTCGTATCTGTAAATCTGCTGGCCACTCAGATATATCGCCGCCCTTTTTGTCTTTGGCTTGAGACGCTTGTGCCCAAGCTGATCCCATCTGTTTTACGAACAATGGAACACCATAAGTTTTGCATTGTTCGCGAATATCAATGACCCACTCTTTTTGGATAGGTCTTGCCCCATAACCAGACTCTCCTCCCACAATAACCCAATCTATGGATTCCAATTTCAAATCTGTTAAGGGACCGATCAAGGGCTCCAAGGATAGAAATTTGATAGCAGCTCCCGTCTTCCTTAAGCAATCAATGCGGGAGGTACAATCCTGATTTTCAATACTGACGCCCATCCATACATTCTTGGGCCAATGTATTTTGTCACTAAGCTCAGATAGCCGTTGCGAACGCTTTGTAAGCACCTGAAATTGATGCCAATGAGCCCGTTCCATGACATCAAAAACCTGAGAAATGAAAGGAAGGGAAACATCTTCATGAAAAAGATCGCTCATAGAGTTGACAAAGATCAATTGAGATTTTTTCCATTTCAGGGGGGCTTCAAGCAATTCAGGGATTGTCTGTATCTTACTTGTCCATTTTGGTCCAGTTTTGGTTGTTTTCACTAACCCTTCGTATGCCATGCCCTTTCCAGAAAATCTGGCAGCAATTCGTTCAGCATAGCAGAAACGGCAGCCTTCAGAAACACGAGTGCACCCTCGAACTGGATTCCACGTTGACTGTGTCCACTCTATCTTTGATTTCGTTGCCATTTCTATTCTCTCCTCGGTGGAAATGTTACGATGACCTTATCCGCAAACGTGACTTTTTTCTCTCCAGTGACTTTGTCCTTTCGCTTAATTCGTTTATCTGCAGGAGGATTCGTTTGGATTTTCCCCTCAGCTTCAAGAGTTGCCAAAACATCTTTATAATTGGATGGAATATAAGGTTTACCTATATTATGTTGGTCATAAATCTGTTTCATAGTTATTCTTTTGCCTGCGAAATCAGTTAGCCGCATCTCGGCTAAGTCATCAAGAGGACGTGACAATTCAAATAATAACGGATGTTCACGGGTAGCGGCGGGATTATCAAAAAAACCTTTAGGTCTAAAACCCAAGTATTCATACTTGGTATACAGATTGCTTTAGCAAGTTTAATCTTGA
>JAGWBT010000005.1 GCA_021295755.1 Candidatus Poribacteria bacterium | reverse complement strand
TACACGGCTACCGATGTGCTGGCACGTATGAAGCGTATGCAGGGCTATAATGTACTGCACCCGATGGGTTGGGATTCGTTTGGGCTAACCATTGAACGCACCGCCGAGCGAGAGAATATTCATCCTGCTATTGTTACGGAACGTAACATCGACAAATTTCGGCAGCAGATTAAACAGATCGGTTTCTCGTATGATTGGGATAGGGAGGTAAGTACCTCGGCACCTGATTACTACAAATGGACACAGTGGATTTTCCTCAAGCTTTATGAGAAAGGGTTAGCGTACCTCGCGGATGTGCCTGTAAACTGGTGTCCGGCGCTAGGAACAGTTCTGTCTAATGAAGAGGTTAAGGATGGGAAGTACGTTGAAACCGGTGATCCTGTTGAACGGCGGCTGATGCGACAGTGGATGCTGAAGATTACCGCTTATGCCGATCGGCTTCTAGAGGATATTGAAGATGTGGACTGGCCCGAAGGTATCAAGGAGATGCAGCGGAATTGGATTGGAAGGTCGGAGGGGGCAGATGTAGATTTTGTGATTAAAGACACGGACGCTTCATTTACCGTTTTCACAACCCGACCGGATACACTGTTCGGCGCAACGTACTGCGTCTTTGCACCGGAGCATCCGTTGGTTGAACAGATCACGACAGACGAGCACAGGTCAGAGGTGCAGGCTTACGTTGACGAGGCGAGGAACAAAACCGATTTGCAGCGAACAGATCTCGCCAAGGAGAAGACCGGCGTGTTTACGGGAGCCTATGCAATCAACCCAGCAAATGACAAAGAAATCCCAATTTGGGTTGCCGATTACGTACTGATGGGGTATGGTACAGGTGCAATCATGGCGGTGCCCGCTGAAGATGATCGCGACTGGGAATTCGCCAAAACGTTTGATCTGCCAATTGTTCGCACGGTGCAACCGCCGAGTGATCACGGAGACGAACCTTACCTCGGCGACGGTCCATCAATTAACAGCGATTTCCTGAATGGACTTAATATTCAAGATTCAAAAGCACGGATGACTGAATGGCTCGAAAATAAAAGGAAGGGGAAAGTGCAGGTACAGTACCGCTTACGCGATTGGCTTTTTTCCCGTCAACGTTATTGGGGAGAACCGTTCCCCACTGTGCAGTTAGAAGATGGGACAATTATGTCCGTACCTGAGAGCGAACTTCCAGTGGAATTACCGCCTATCGATGAATATAAGCCGACCCCCGATGGCAAACCGCCCCTCGCGCGTGCTTCAGATGACTGGCTGATGATAACGCTGCCGGACGGACGGAAAGGAATACGGGAAACAAACACAATGCCCCAGTGGGCGGGATCCTGCTGGTATTATCTGCGATATATGGACGCGCACAACACAGCCGAAGCGTGGTCGACCGAGGCGGAGCGTTACTGGATGCCGGTGGATCTTTATGTGGGTGGAGCGGAACACGCTGTGCTGCATCTGCTCTACGCACGCTTTTGGCACAAGGTGCTGTACGATTGTGGGTTAGTTTCCACGAAAGAGCCGTTTCAGAAACTCTTTAATCAGGGCATGATCCTCGCCTATTCCTATCAGGATGATAACGGTAAATATTACTCGCCGAGTGAGGTGGAGGAGCGGGAGGGAGAATGGTTCGTCAAAGCGTCCGGAGTGCGGACGAACACACAGATTGAAAAGATGTCAAAGTCTCGGTTTAATGTCGTAACGCCGGAGGAGGTCATTGACGCGTATGGAGCGGATGCCCTGCGTCTCTATGAACTCTTTATTGGTCCGCTGAGTGTCAGTGCGCCGTGGCAGACGCGGGGCGTGGAAGGTGTTTATCGATTCCTGCAGCGGGTGTGGCGTCTGGCGATTGATGAAGATACAGGTGAGCTGAGCGGTAAGCTGACCGATGCGCCTGTCGATAGCGATCCGGAGCTATGGAAGGTGATAAACCAGACTATAAAGGATGTCACCGAGGATACGGAATCGATCGACAAGATGAATACAGCGATCAGTCATATGATGGTATTTGTCAATGCGGCGACACAGGCGGCGACAGTGCCGAAAGAAACGATGAAGATGTTCCTACGAGTGCTTGCGCCCTATGCGCCGCACATCGCCGAAGATATCTGGGACCATTTCGGAGAAGCGGAGTTGATCGCTCACGCAACTTGGCCCACCTACGATCCAGAAGTCCTCAAGCGTGAAGAGGTTACCATCGTTGTCCAAGTCAACGGAAAATTACGCAGCCGAATCCAGCTTACTGTTGATGCAAGTAATGAGGAGGTTGAGGAAGCTGCCCTTGCTGATGAACGCATCCAGAAACATATTGAAGGCAAAACAGTGCGGAAGTTCATCGTTGTGCCCAATCGACTGGCGAATATCGTGGTTTGAATTGAGCTAGCGCTGTACGTGTTTAACGTGTCACCCCGGCACGCATACGGGAAGTAGGAATAAGCGAAAACCTTTCGAGATAGGAGGTACACCATGCTCACAGAGCAACAGGTCAGTCACTTTAATACCTATGGATTCGTAATCTTGCGGCAGTGGTTGAATCCGGACGAACTAAATACCATCAACGCTGAAGTTGAGTTGAGACTCTCGTTTACGAAACGGTATACATCACCCGATGATGAGCCTGCATATATGAGCTGGCCTAATTTGGGACCCGAGACCCCCTTCCTAGCCGGGTTACCAGAGGACCCGCGCATCTACAGCACAGCGGAGCAACTTTACGGTGAAGATGCTGTTGGACTTTCTTGTAATGCCGGCAGCTTTGTGAACGAGACACGCTGGCATCCCGACGCCGATGACTTCCAGCTAAACGGTTTCAAGTTTGCCATATATCTACAACCTTTGGCTGCGGACGACGGTGCGCTACGATTCATTCCAGGGTCGCATCGGAGGCCCTTCCACGATGAAGTTCATCGGAATATAGGCGAATCTGCGGACCATGTCTGTGCTGTTCCAGCCTATAGCTGCGAGACGGAGCCGGGTGATGTGGTCGCCTTTGACTTTCATCTCTGGCATGCTAGTTGGGGTGGTTCGACAGATCGGCGGATGGTCTCTATTATATTTATCAAGAATCCTCACACTCCAGAGGAAGAGCAGGCGACTCGTAAAGCGGCGGCGGGAAATGTACAACTCCGGGCGACACTCGCTCGGAATACCTTTGATACACCTGGACCCGAATACCATCCGCACTGGCTCGAAAATCCGCGAAAAAGCCCCAAGCGTCAGCACTGGATAGATCGGATGGGAAAACTGGGCTATCTGGACGCGCCTCAACCTGAGACAACGGCGTGACAAATGTTGACCGCGCGGGCAAGGACAGAAACTGTAGGTATTCAAGGAATATGAATCGCTTTTCATTCCTGATCTGAACGCTGCCCTAAATCCTTTGACACAGGAGGTATACTATGCTCACAGAACAACAGGTGAATCACTTTAATACCTTCGGATTCCTGATCTTCCGTCAGTTGTTTAGCCCGAAGGAGATCAAAACCATCAACGCTGAGTTTGAACACGCCTTAACTTCCGCCTACCGTCACGCTCCATTTGATGGGACGTATAGGCATTGGGTACGGACCATGGGACCTGAGACTCCATTCTTCGGAGGGCTACTTGAGGATCCCCGCTTTTATAAACCGACAGAACAACTGTATGGTGAAGATGCCCTTGGTATCGTTTCCGATGCCAATCGCTATGTCGGTCACACGCGCTGGCATCCCGACCATTATGTGGATCCGACTGAGGATTGCTATGGTGTCAAATTTGCCTACTACCTTGAACCAGTCGGGGCAGAAACCGGCGCATTGCGACTGATTCCGGGATCGCACAAGAATCCACTACACAGCGAGCTGCGAGACAATCTAGACAGCTATGGACTCGATATTTGCGATGTCCCAGCTTACATCTGTGAATCGGAACCGGGCGATGTAGTTGCATTTGATGTGCGTTGTTGGCATGCGAGTTGGGGCGGTGCGGTCGACCGCCGGATGTGTACAGTTGTTTATTATAAAAATCCCGAAGGACCCGAAGAGGAGGCCGCAACCCGAAAGCGAGCCTCCAACAGTGTGAAAGAGCCGAATAATTCTGGGCTGCCGTTTGAGACGCATCGTGACATCATGACCTATTGGGCTGCCAATCATGAAGGCAGCGAAAAACGTCAGCGCTGGATTGATCGGGAGCGGGAACTCGGCTTTCTCAATTATCTCTAGATGTGAGAAATTTGTATGTCACTTTGCACAAGTTACACCGCACCCTCCACCCTTAGGGGAGACTGCATACAAGGATGAAACCGTTTCTCGAAACGCTGCCTCCTGAGGTAGACACCAAACTCCAAAATATAAAACCCCCGGAAGAACAAACACATATTCAAGTTGCGACCGATCTAATTGGCGACGGATCTTTTGGGGAACAGTGGCTGGTGGTAACCGACGAACACTTGTTCGTTATCCCTACGGAGGGAGCCGACGGCGTTGTGGAAGTGCCGCTCAAAGTCATTACAGAAACAAAGATTGAGGAGCTGATCGGGGCCGGTCGCCTGGAGGTGGAACATGGAAGGGGTGAACCCACCTATCTATACTACTCTAACTCGTTGAGTCCCAAGTTTGCTGAGGTCGCCGAAGCGATCAAACAGCTCACCAAGGGGGAACCGCCTACGCTGCCGACGGAGATGGAACGCTCACGGTGTGATACGTGCGGACAGCTGCTGCCGGAGAAAGATGGTATCTGCCTCGCTTGCGTGAAGACATGGGATACAATGAAGCGAATCCTGAGTTACTTGGCTCCGTACCGGTCCCAGGTCGTCATCCTCATGATCTTCGTTGCGGCGAGCCCCTTAATCAACCTATATTCACCGCTGATTGTTCGAGATATGATCGATCAGGTTCTCACGCCGATGGCAGACTCCGCTCTCACACTGACCGAAGGCTTTGAGATGCTGAGATTGCCCATAGCCAAACTCTTCGGGATCCTCTTCGTGACTTTCCTCTTTGAGATTATGGGTGGCTTACTGAGGTCCGATGTTTCCAGCCGAACCTGCAAAGATATCCGAACGCAGCTCTTTCAGCACGTCCAGTATATGCCGCTGCGATTCTACAGCAAACGGCAGCTAGGTAGCCTAATCTCTAGATTTACCAATGATGCTGATCGGCTGGAGATGTTTTTGGTTTTCGGTCTGCCCTTCATGTTGCGCAACGTGCTGATGTTGATAGGTACTTTCTTCGTGTGTCTCTATCTGAGTTGGAAGTTAACTATCTGTGCGCTAATCCCGGTGCCGTTGATTCTGTTTGGAGGTGTGCTAATCTGGCGGCGCATGCGGCGTATATGGCCCCGTTGGCATGCCAAGTGGTCACAGCTATCTTCACACCTGAATGAGTCTATCTCCGGCATCCGAGTCGTAAAAGCCTTCGCACAGGAGGACCGGGAGGCAATGCGGTTCAATGCGCGGAACGAAGAACTCTGGTCTGTGAGTGTTACCGGTGAACGAAGCTGGCACATCTTTTATGCCGTGATGAATTTCGTCCTCAGTTTCGGGATGTTCTTCATTTGGTACTTTGGCGGACTGGATATTATACACGAGGTACTCACATTCGGCACACTCCTAGCGTTCACCCGTTATTTCTACCAACTTTATCAACCTTTGCAGTTCTTCAGTCAAATCAATAACTTTATGTCCCGTGCATTCGCCGGTGCCGAGCGGATTTTCGAGATTTTGGACACACGGTCTGAGTTAGCTGAGGATCCAGAGGCGACCGCCATGCCCCAAATGGAAGGGCGGGTGGCGTTTAGGGACGCTACATTCGGTTATGATCCAGGCAAACCGGTGCTCAACGACATTAACATGGATGTAAAACCGGGCGAGATGATCGGATTGGTAGGCAAATCTGGGGTCGGTAAAAGCACCATGATTAACCTGATTTGCCGGTTCTACGATGTAAATCGCGGGCACTTGGATATTGATGGTGTGGATATCCGGAAGATTCGGTTGGAAGATCTACGCCGTCATATCGGCATGGTCCATCAAGACGTTTTTCTCTTCGATGGCACAATCGCTGAAAACATCGGTTACGGTAAGCCAGGGGCGACCTTGGATGAGATCGTCAACGCGGCGATTGCGGCAGAAGCGCATGAGTTCATCGCTGCCAAGCCAGATGGATATGACACAAAGGTGGGTGAGCGCGGGGGACAACTCTCCGGCGGCGAAAAGCAACGGATCGCCATCGCCCGAGCGATTCTGCACGACCCGAAGATCCTGATCCTCGATGAGGCGACCTCCTCCCTTGACAGTGCCACGGAGAAAAAGATTCAGGCAGCTATCGCCCGGCTAGTCAAGGGAAGAACAACTTTTGCGATTGCACACAGGCTCTCTACCCTGCGCAACGCGGATCGGCTCGTTGTGTTGGATGACGGTAAGGTTGCAGAGGTGGGTACGCACGAAGAACTGATGCATCGGAAGGGGATTTTTTATAATCTTGTCCATACGCAGCAGCAAACATCGGCGATCATAGCAGTCGGTGGTGGCAGAAATGACCCCTCCCAAGGCAGGAGATAGCGCCGAATTATCGTTCGCAGGTTGCAGGTTAGCCGAGAACGTGCCGCAAGGCGCCCTCAAGTTCAGGATACTGAAACGTATAGCCGGTTTCCAAGAGACGGACAGGCTCTACGCGGGTGCTAGAGAGAAAGAGTTCATTCGCCATCTCCCCTCCGAACATAAGGCGAAGCCCGAAGCTCGGCAACGGAAAAAGGGTCGGACGCCTCAGAACGCGTCCGAGTGCTTTTGTAAATTCACGGTTGGTGACCGGGTGGGGAGCGACGTTGTTGACTGGTCCCTCTAAACTATCCGTCATCAGTGTGTGGTGGATAGCAGTCACAGCATCATCTAACGTGATCCAACTCATATACTGCCGTCCATTACCCAATATCCCGCCAACTCCCATTTTGAAGGGAGGCAGCATCTTTTGCAACGGTCCCCCTGCCAGACTCAGGACGATGCCCATTCGGAGGTTGACGACGCGGATTTCGGCCTGACCGATGAACTCTGTGGCGATTTCCCACTCTCTGCACACGTCTGCTAAGAAACCTGCACCCGACTCACTTTCCTCATTCATAACTTCCGCCCCACGACTGCCGTAGTAGCCGATAGCCGATGCACATACTAGTACCTGTGGCGGGTGGTTGAGATTGACGAGCGATTCGCAGAGCAACCGGGTCCCTTTGACGCGGCTGTCAAAGATCCGTGCTTTTCTATTGCGGGTCCATCTACCCGAACCGATATTCTCCCCGGCGAGATGGACCACCGCATCCATCCCTTCAAGGCCGACGGTATCAATCCGTTCTGATTCTGGATCCCAGTGGACTTCCGATCCATCCGATCTTGGTGCAGATCTAACCAACCGGACAACATCATCTCCCGCTTCGGTGAGCAGTGTAACCAGTGCAGATCCAATGAGGCCCGTTGAGCCGCTTATGAGAACTTTCATAGCTATTTCCCTCCATCAAGGGATAAAACGTGGAGGCGAACTTTAGGATTACATTTTTCGGTTTCTATTTCGCTGTTTGGAAGGGTTCCCACGCTTCGCCTGCCGCTGCGGCTTGACGTTCCAACTCAGTCCGCCAGCCGATAACCTCCCCAGCTTTGATCCGATTGATGTCGAACCCCGGGTACCGATCCTCAAGCGTGTCCCCCAACTTCTGTGTTTCCGCCCAACGGTCCCATGTGGTCTTCATCCATTCGTGGGGCAATGCTTCGCGCACCACAGGATCGAGCTGCCACGCATTTCGCACGTCCGCCACCGATGGTTCCTCGGTAGACTCGCCCGACCATTTCGACCAACCGATTGACAACGTGTTCCGTTCACGTTCGGGGACAGCGTGCCCCGTGTGAATCGTCGCACCGTTGCGAATGAGCGCTTGCCCCGGTTTGAGTCTTATTGCAACTTGCCCCGGTAATGGATCCTTACCATTCCAACTCGGCGTGTGCGGCACACCTGCATCCTTCATCGCTTGTGGCAGCAGCACATCGTGTTCATACGGCGTGCGCCATCGCGTATGGCTACCCGGTATCAGCTCATGGCATTCGTCGTCCACCAGCGCCAAGAACATGCTCACGCCGTTCCGTTCAGTGGGGGACTTCTCATTGCTTTCTTGAATCTCTGCCCAGCGGATTCTTTCAATCTCTTCGGTATACGCCTCGGGCCCATCGCCTCGGACTTCGCGCTGTGCAAAGTATGACTTCCCGGTGCCCCACCATGTCACGTCTCGGTGCCAACTCGGTCCGTTCTCACGCAGACGGGGGTTGCACCACAGCAGCATCCCACCCATCACCATATCTTCCGGTCCGAGTCCATCGCACCAAGAGGAAACGAAGTTCAGGAACTCTGGAGAACCGTGGAATTCAGCAAAGCAGGGCTCCTTGAAAGCGGGATGGATGAGACCCCGAATTGCCCACGGTTCATCGTCGCCTGTGCGGTGCACGTAGGCTTTTGAACAGTCGATTACGCTGTAGCCGTTGGCAGGTGCGCACGCCTCAGTGATACGGCGACCCGCGTCGCGCAGAATCGGGATCCACGGGTTATCTTCAAAGTCGTTGATGATGAGGAAGCCGTGCTCCTTCAGGTGTTCCAAACGCTCTGGTGTGGCGCCGGGTGCTGAGAGTTCGGGTTTGAAGTCGGCAAAGGCGGTAGCACGATACGGTTTCGCTGCTGATTGGTCGGTACTCATTGTCATTCCTCCTTATTCATTTGAAGGCGGGGTTAATCGGAGCGGATTGCTTGGTGCTCCATGGAGATTATGGCATGAAATCGTAAATTTGTCAAGGGTTTTGGTGTGGGGAACTGACCTAACAAGCAGGGTGGAGTGGAAGGTGCCCCGGACTGATTACACTAATATGTTGATTCTTTACGCGTTGTTGGTTGGAATTCATTTTTGGGCGATGGAATATGAATCTCAACGCCACAAACTTACTTTGCAGGTAGTGAACTGCCTGCTTTTTGTAATTCGTCGAGGAGGTGAGCGATAGCCCTATAGCACTTATCGAACGAATCTGCGTAACGCGCTTGATCAAGATCGAAACTGGCTGTGAGCGCGGGTTGGTCAGCTGTTGGACTATATTTTCTGTTGCCCTCCATCCGTTGCCCCAACCACTCTTTTGCACCACGTATCTCCTCTGGATTATGGGGAGAGGTTAGGTCGTTTTTTAACCCTTTATAGCCACGAAGTGACTCGGCTGCTGCGAGGAACCATGCTTCAAATTCGCATTTTGCCAAGACGACAGCAATCGGCAGATCGCTACGAGCCTCTGACGCGCGACAGACTAGCTCAGGCCCCAGTTTTGCCGGGCAGTCATCGTCGCTGTCGATGAGAATTAATATAGCACCTTGGCCTTTAATTTTTTGAGCTGCTAATTCTACCCTTCGCTCAAGTTCACCTTTCCGAACAATTTTACTTCTGGAAGTGCGGATAGGTTCCGGTATAACAATCACCAATTCTGGATAAAGGGTTGCTGCGATTCGTGTAATCAGGGTTGGTACAGCTTTTACTTAGCCATGTCCTTCAACAATGCAGCTGATTCTGACTATCATCTGCAACTTCCCTTCTTTTGCATTCGGTTTAGAATTTTCCGTTCTTAAAACTAAACAAACAGCGTTATTTCACCTTTGCAGTATCAATGGAGTCCAGATTGGGTTGTAGTTGATCGATGCGTAGGAGTTCACCAGCTGTATACAGTCGATCGTGCACTGCGGACCTTCCTGCTTCATCTATACCGGCGATTACCGTGATGCCATCATGTGCTTCAACCGCGAGAATTGACTCAGGATCAAGCTCCTTGTTATCAAGGAGGTCTGGACTGTGGCTGGTGATAATGATCTGTGTCTTGTCAGCAGCCTCCCGGAGTGCATCAAGCAACACCCCCACCGCTGCCGGGTGAAGTGCGCTCTCTGGTTCTTCGATTCCCACAAGCAGCACACGCTTTTTCGGATCGTAGTTCCCCTGAAACAGCGCGACAAGAATCCCCAACGCGCGGAGGGTGCCATCGGACATATTATTTGCGAGAAATCGTTGGGACTCCGTTGCTTTTGCAACGTCCTGCGTGAACACTAACCCCTCTTTAGGTCCATACTTTCTAGCTTCTATCTTATCCACGCTGGGGACAATCGCCGCTAGATATTCCTTAATGCGTCCTTTCACGGACGGTGAAAGTTGCTTAAAAACACTTGCAAGGTTGCTTCCGTCACGAGTAAGTAGGTCACCCGGGTCGGGTGCTTGGAGATCCTTGATTTTATCAAGATTGAGGCTATAAAATCCCATACGGCAGAACGCCTCGTAGACAGGGCGAAATTCTGTCAGCCCGGAGGCGTTGACTAAGTAAAGTCGATCCTTCGCAGCAGCCGGTGCCACCTCCATATTGGTTTTAGTTACAGTACCGTTTTCAACATAGAAGTAATCTTCCTGTGTAGGTTGCTGTACGCTTTGAAGTACGCACTCCTCCGTTTGAACTTTGTACCTGCCACGTGAAAAGTCACCGATACGAAAAGCGTAGTGTCCGGTGGAACCTTCGGGCAAGGTGAAATCTAGGCGAATACTGAAATACTTTGGACGTCCGCTAGAGCGGCAGTAAACATCGTTAATTCCTCCTCGATCACGTATGGCGTGGTCTAGTGATGAATTCAACCCATCAGCGACAAATCGCAGAGAATCCAGAAAATTGCTCTTGCCCGTGCCGTTGGGCCCCACGAGGAACATCAGGGGGCGCAGCTGCACATCATATGAGGCAATACTCTTATAATTTCTTAGGGCAACTCTTGTGATAAACGTTGAATCTTTCATGTTAATGTTCCAATCTTGTCAGCCCAAATCGCGGAAAGTCCTGCAATTAGCGCGGCAGTCATCAATACAGAAGTGAACATTGCGATTTTTCTAATGTTTACCTTGAAGTTTCTTTTCAACGGCTGAGAGCAGTTCGTCTATTATTTTTTTATCCTTCGTCAATTCCCCATTTGGTAGTTCGTAGTAGATGTGCCCATTAAAAGAGTAGACATTTGGGATGCCTTTTTTTCGATCTTCCTCCTGTGCCCTTTTGACAGCACGATTGCCGATTCGCAGGAAGTCCAGTGTTTGTTTGTAAATCTCAGGACTTAATCCGTCTTGACTCATTGTGTTCCTCCATTGCTAAAAAATCAGTTCTTCTAAGACAGGACTTGTGCAAATTCAGCACGCAGCGCGAGATTTTTTATTTTTAACCCCCTAAATCCCCAACCCTCTAAATCCCCCTTGTCAGGGGGACTTTGGAAAATCAGGGGGACTTATGAACCAACTGCGTAAATCCTATAAGATAGACGGCAACTTGCGATATTATATCCGATTGCGAGCAGAGCCTTCAATCGAAAACTGAGAACAGTTGCGTCTTGGGCTTTGCGCTTTCCACCATTGACACCACATCCCCGATGTATTATCATGTACGACAGGATTTCTTCTATTCAATCTTGGCGACACACAGGAGAACACTATGAAAATAACAGGGTTTGAAACGATTCCGATACGAGGACGCTCGATGGTTCTGAAGATGTTCACCGACGAAGGCTTAGTCGGCTTCGGCGAACCGATGAACTACGAACATTGGCGTCCAGTTGCGCAAGCAGTAGACGATATGGCAGAGTATCTGGTAGGCAGGGACCCCCTGCAAATCGAAGACCACTGGCAAGCCATGTTCCGATCCAGTTACAGCCGGAGTATGCCGGTACTGGTCGGTGCGCTAAGCGGAATCGAGATGGCGATGTGGGATGTATTCGGCAAAGCGGTGGGGTTGCCGGTCTGGAAACTGCTAGGCGGATCGGTACGTCGACGCGTCCGTGTATACACGGCATCGGGAGGATCGACGCCGCAGGAGTGCGCGGAGAACGCGAAAGCTGCAGTTGAGAAAGGCTTCAGCGCAGTGAAGATGGGCGGTTCGCAAGGTCCCGTGCGTTTTGTGGATACACCGAAAGCAATTGATTCCATGGTGGCGCGGGTGGCAGCGGTGCGCGAAGCGGTGGGCGACGAGGTGGATATCGCCGTCGATCTCCATCGCCGCTTCAGTCCCACGATGGCGCAGATCTTCGTGAGAGAATTGGAACCGCTACGACCACTATTTGCCGAGGAACCGTGCCATCCAGAGAACAACGAACCGCTGTTGGCGTTGTCACAGTCAACGACAGTACCGATTGCGACAGGGGAACGCCACCTGACGCGGTGGAGTTTCCGAGAAGTAATCGAGCGCGAGATGTGCGCCATCTTGCAGCCCGATATTCGACACTCCGGCGGGATAATGGAGTTAAAAAAGATTGCGACGATGGCGGAGATTCACAACATGGCGATTGCCCCACACAACGCAGCCGGTCCTATCGGGGTCGCAGCGTCGGTGCACGTGATAGCGACTATACCTAACCTACTTATTTGCGAAGGCGGTCACAATCGCGGACAGGGGTTGTTTAACGAGCCACTAATCCTGAAGGACGGATTTATCGAGCTGCCGACAGCACCAGGGCTAGGCGTGGATATGGAAGATGAAGCCATCGAAGCATTTCGGGACGAAACCTACCGGTTGCGGGGGATGTTCTGGCACGAGGACGACGGTTCTTTTGCAGACTTTTAAATGAAAATGGCACAACCCACCGATGTCAAATCAACAGAGGGTATCCTATACATTGTGAGCACGCCGATCGGCAATCTGGAAGACATCACGCTTCGCGCATTGCGGACCCTCAAAGAGGTTGATCTGATCGCTGCCGAGGACACCCGCCACACCCGCCGCTTACTTGCCCACTACGAGATTGGTACGCCGACCACTAGCTATTTTGAAGGCAACCAGATCCAGAAGGGCGAAAAGTTAGTCGCGCGGTTGAAGGCGGGAGAGTCAATCGCACTTGTATCCGATGCCGGCACACCGACAATATCGGATCCGGGGTATCGGCTGCTAATCCAGTGCATCGAAGCAGATATCCCTATCATACCGATTCCCGGCCCTTCAGCGTGCATTGCGGCGGCTTCGATTGCAGGGCTGCCCCTGCACAATTTCGTCTTTGAAGGCTTTCTTTCGCCGAAATCGGGGAGACGGAAGCGCCAACTCACAGAGCTGCGTGAAGAAAAGCGAACCCTCATCTTCTACGAATCTCCGCACCGGATAGTTGCGTTCATGCAAGATGTGCTCGAGGTATTCGGAGATCGGCGAGTTTCCATTGCACGGGAGCTGACGAAAAAGTTTGAGGAGGTTGTTCGATGCACGGTGACCGAAGCGATCCAGAAATTCCAAGAAACGTCGCCACGAGGGGAGTTTACCATCGTGATTGAGGGGTTCCTTTCAAGCAAGGAGTAGCGGACCTGAGCACATACCTATCTAACGAAAATCAAAATAAACTGAATAATTTCCATGAAATGGCTAACTAATCATAGAGTAAGTCATTAGAACGTGTTGGCATTTATAGGCTATCCGTAATCGTAGGGGCGAGGTTCCCTCGCCCTTCGTTCTAGGCAAAATGAGACTCCCTAACCATACAGTTGAGCAGATTGTAGGTCGAGATTCATATCTCGACAAAACACCCGGACTGTAGCGCGATGTTCTAGGTATTGTCGATTTTGGAAAATCGACCTACAGAAGCCCAAATGGTCTCTGACGTGTGGACAAAGAGCTGGGAGATCCAACCCCTACGAAGGATCATGCGTTTGTGTACCCTCTTGATTGTCTAGTTGCGATGAAACGTCAACAGAATCTAGTAATACAATGGGTTAGCTCTTACGTTCGGGTGCTTTATGTCAAAAAGAAAGGAGACTATTCCATAATGAAAGCAAAGTTCATATCTCTCTGTCAACTTCTGATTGTCTTGGCAGTGTGCAGTCTTGTGGTCCTTATCTACATGGGTTGCGGTGCTAGTGACGACGATGACGATGATGACGTTTCTTACGCTGAGTCTGGTGATGCCTACGGCTACGCTGATTCGGCGTTCGACTCTTTCCCTCCGGGATTGAATCCCCCAAACGGTGCAGCCTTTGATGATGTGTTCTTTAAGGATTATGGCACTAACCCCTTTATTGATACGGAGGACGACCACTTTTCGACGTTCGGTATGGATGTGGATACCGCCTCCTACTCGGTCACGCGACGCTATCTGCGAGATGGTCTCCTACCTCCACCGGAAGCCGTGCGTGTCGAGGAATTTGTCAACGCCTTTGATTACGATTATGAGGCACCGTTACATGATGCATTCGCAGTCCATATTGAAGGCGCGCCATCCAAATTTGGCGAAGGCAAGCGACTGCAACTACTACGAATCGGCATTCAAGGACGAGTCGTTCCAACCGAGAACCGTAAGGACGCGATATTGACGTTTGTAATTGATGTATCCGGCTCAATGGCAATGGAGAACCGGTTGGGATTGGTGAAGCGATCGTTGAGGCTTCTGGTTGGCCAACTCCGCCCCGGTGACGAGGTAGGCATCGTTACTTACGGTTCGCGTGCGAAGGTCTTACTCCCGCACACGGGCGTTGAGGGGCGCGAGGAAATCTTATGGGCAATTGATTCACTCGCACCGGAAGGCGCAACAAATGCCGAGGAAGGGCTTCGCATAGGATACGATCTCGCTCTAAAAAATGCACGGTTCGGTAGCATCAACCGCGTCATTCTTTGTTCCGATGGCGTTGCCAATGTCGGGGAAACGGGTCACGATTCCATTCTTAGAGAGATTCGTGCCCACGTTGAAGAAGGAATAACATTAACAACGATCGGTTTCGGCATGGGTAATTTCAACGATATCCTGATGGAACAACTCGCCAACAAGGGAAATGGCAGCTACGCCTATGTCGATACCCTCTACGAAGCAAAACGAATCTTTGTGGCGAACCTGACTGGCACTTTGCAGGTTATTGCCAGAGATGCCAAGGTTCAGGTCGATTTCAACCCGCGGGTCGTCAGTCGCTTTCGTTTGCTCGGCTATGAAAACCGGCGGCTCGATCATGATGATTTCCGGGATGACGATGCGGATGGCGGGGAAATTGGTTCAGGACACAGTGTGACGGCACTCTACGAGATCAAACTCCATGAGGGCACGGTGGGACAACTCGCAACTGTTTTTATACGGCACGAGGATCCGGACACGCGTCAAGTCACAGAAATCAGCGAGGATATCTTCGCTGCAGAACTGACAGATGCGTTTGAAGATACGTCTCCAGAGTTCCAGTTAGCTGCTGCGGTTGCAGAATTCGCGGAAATCCTGCGAGACAGTTTCTGGGCGCAGGAGGGTAGTTTAGAGACCGTAAATCAGGTCATCGAAGGGCTCCTGCCTCAAATCCGTGACGAGCGAAGCGATGAGTTGCTGCACCTCGTGAACCAGGCAGCACGTTTTAAGGAACGAAGTACGGAGCCGATTGAGTGAAGCAGAAACGCATCGTTTGTGATCAGTTTACTCGGTGAAGTCTGCTGTAGGGGAGTTGAACTGCCAGAGTAGGATTGTCCCGTCTTCACTTCCACTAGCAAGCGTCGTTCCATCGGGCGAGAATGCAACAGAATGAACGCCGGCGGTATGCCCCTCTAGGGTGCCTTTGTGTTTTCCGGTGTTAGTATCCCACAAGCCAATTGTATGGTCCCAACTTCCGCTAGCAAGTGTTCTGCCATTGGGAGAATATGCCACGGTAAAGACATGATCTGTGTGTCCATCAAAGGTTGCTTTGAGTTCTCCGGTGTCAGCCTCCCACAAGCCAATTGTGTGTCTGTACCCTCCACCGGCAAGCGTTTTGCCATCTGGAGCGCACACCAAGAGAGTGACCCAATCCGTCTCTCCGGCAAGGGTTGCCTTATGTGTCCCGGTGCTACCATCCCACATCCGAATTGTATGGTCTTGGCTTATACTTACTAACGTGTCACCCTTTGGGAAGAAAACTACACATGTAACCCGATCTGTATGTCCTTTAAGCGTTGCCTTCTGTTCCCCGGTGTCAACATCCCACAGTCGAATCGTATAGTCATCGCTCCCACTAGCAAGCGTTTTGCCATCTGGTGAAAACATCACAGAACTAATCTGATCTGTGTGATCTTCAAGGACCACCTTGATTTCTCCGGTGTCAGCATTCCATAGCCGAATCGTATAGTCATCGCTCCCGCTAGCAAGCGTTTTGCCATCCGGCGAAAACGCCACGGCAGTGCCCCAGTCTGTATGGCCTTGAAGGGAATTTTTGTGTTCTCCGGTGTCGGCATTCCACAGTCGAATTGTGTGGTCATCACTGCCGGTGGCAAATGTCTTGCCATCTGGAGAGAACACTACGCAGGGCATGCGAGTTATATGCTCCCCAAGGGTTGCTTTATGTTTGCCTGTATTAGCATTCCATAACCGGATTGTAGAGATCAAAAGGGCTGTACTGTGTTTTCCGGTGTTGGTTTTTCCCATCAATATCATGGAGTCTTGACTCCTACCCGCTAACGTGCTACCCTCCGGAGAGAACACTACTGATTGCACATCATACGTATGTCCTTCGAGAGTTGTCTTGAGTTTTCCCGTCTCCATGTCCCACAGCCGAATTATGCCATCATAACCGCCACTGCTGGCAAGTGTTTTGCCGTCTGCGGAAAATGCCACAGCACTGTCCCGATCGGTATGCCCTTCAAGGGTCATCTTGATTGTTCCAGTTGCGATCTTCCAGAACCGAATCGTATTATCCCAACTCCCACTGGCAAGCGTCTGCCCATCCGGCAGAAACGCCGCGGAGAAGACGGAATCTGTATGTCCCGTCAGGGTCATTTTAACCTTTGCGGTCTCTATATCCCACAATAGAATCGTATCGTCTTCGCTGCCACTGACAAGCATCTTTCCATCGGGGGAGAAGTTCACTGAATAAACGGCTCCCTGATGCCCAAAGAGGGTTTGCTGGTGCTCTCCAGTGTCAGCATTCCACAACCGAATCATCTCGTCCCAACTCCCACTGGCAAGCGTCTTTCCGTCTGGGGAAAACGCTACGGAACTGACATCGTGACCATGTCCTTCAAGGGTTGTCCTGATTTTGCCAGTCTCCATATCCCACAGCCGGATCGTCCCATCATAACCGCCACTGCTGGCAAGCGTTTTGCCGTCTGGGGAAAACACCACAGAACGCACGTCATGCCCATGTCCATTGAGGGTTGCTTTATGCTGTGCGTTGGAAGTTTCCCACAACCGTATTGTCTCATCGAGACTTCCACTGGCAAGCGTTTTTCCGTCCGGAGAGAAAGTTACGGAAAGCACCCAATCTGTATGCCCCCTAAGCAGCGTGACTGCGGCGCCGGCGTCGACATCATAGAGCCAGATACCGATGGTACTTGCTACGGCGAGCTGGGTGCCATCTGGTGAATACACTATATCGAGGATTCGACCTTTGCCGAGGCGGGCTTTGGCACCGACGGGTAAACCCCATTGGGTGTGGTCTTGGGCGAGGGCGTTTGGTTGAAGAAATAGAATGAAAAAAAGCGGAAGGGCGAGATCGAAAAACCGTCGCTTTGTCATCAGTTTATTCTTTTGCTGAGCGTGATTAAAAGGGGTCGAGGATTGTAGAAAGATTCAACAGCATCTAAACATCATAAATTATAACACAGGCAGAAGTAGGATACAAACAAAACTGCACAAACTTTTGTGCATGTTAAGAAATTATGCGCGGAAACCGATTTTCCTGAAGACCACGGTTTCTGTTTTATGGAAAATTTCTATTTCAATTTATGCCAACGGGATGATACCCTATATATAAAATAAATAGACACTTTCGCCCCCCGGTAGGTGCGGTTAGGAAACCGCACCGGTTTGGAGTGTCTCATTAATTCTAAGGTCCACTATAGTCACTTAAACAACAGGGGATAGACCATGGCGACAGACGCAAACATCCACGCTTTAGTGATTACCGGAGGACACGGTTTTGAGCAAGAACCGTTTTGGGAGATGTTCAATAGTTTTGATAATTTCAGTTATGATACCGTTGTCTTTCCAGATGCGTTCAATTACTTGAACGTTGAAGCGGCAAAGAATTACGATGCGCTCGTTTTCTACGATATGTGGCAAGAAATCACTACTGATCAGCAGGCGGCATACCTTGAACTGCTAAATCGTGGTAAACCGATTGTCTATCTGCATCACGCCCTGATTTCATTCCAAGACTGGGATGAATTCGACCGAATCGTCGGTGGCGTGTGGGAGGAAGGCAAAGGCACGGTGAAGCACAACGTTCAGTACACCATCCAGATTGCAGATCCCACTCATCCGGCGACGAAAGAGATGCAGGATTTCGAGATTGAAGATGAAACGTACGGGAATTTCGACGCCAATCCCGACGTACATGTTCTACTCAGAGCAGAACATCCGGAGAGTGCCCCGGTGATTGGTTGGACCCATCGATACGGTAATTCCCAAATTGTATACATCCAGCTCGGCCACGACGGACTCGCCTACGGCAATCCGGGGTATCGCTCACTGGTCGATCAGGGGATCCGCTGGGTTGTGGCGGCGGAGAACTAGGAATCAGTTAATTCCAAGTGATTCTCTTGAATAGTCATGTGGTCGGCAAACTGTGTTAAGCAGGACTACGATGGAGCAAGTTCCGCCATGCCTTGGCTGTGAGATTAACTGCTATGACAAAACCGTATATCGGCGATCGATACGAAATTCAGTTGACCGATTTGAGCTATTCTGCAGCCGCTGTCGGCCGCATTAACGGGATTGTCACATTTGTCCGCCGAGGGGGACCGGGTGAAACGGCGCAAGTCGAGATTACTGAAGTGAAGAAGCGGCATCTGCACGCCCGAATTAACGAAATCATCTCGCCCTCTGCAGATCGTTGTCCTGCACCCTGTTCCTACTTTGATGCCGGGTGCGGTGGCTGCCAATGGCAGCATATCGACGTTGATGCCCAACTTGATGCAAAGGAGCGAGTGCTCATTGAGGCGTTGAATCGAATTGGCGGACTATCATCTCTGCCTGATATAATGTGCCATCCCGCACCTCAACCGCTTGCCTATCGGAATCACATCCGTCTAGCTATCACTGCGGTCCGACCTCAGGTTGAATTCGGATTCAAGCAAGAAGGAAGCCACGATATGCTTCCGATTGACCGGTGCGAGATCGCGCTGCCAGCAATCAACCGAGCCCTGTCGCAGATTGCCGATTTAATAAAAGATCTCCGGTGCTTTCGGGCGGCTGAGTTGACACTGCGGACTTCTGCCACAACGGGCGAGGTCATGCTTATCCTGATTTTTCCGAAGGGGTACAAACCGCGCCTTAAAGTCACTGACAGAGTTTTGCAGAACTATCCGGCGATCCACTCGATCTATATTCAGACCGGGGTGCGAGGGCAGCCTGTACAGATTGCAGGCAGAGAAACACTATCCGAAACCGTCAGCGGTCTATATTTCGAGGTTGGCCCTGATACCTTCTTTCAGAACAACCTCGCTGGACTAGAACAGCTTGTCAGAATTGTGCAGCGCCACGCTCAAGTGAACCGCCCGACCGTGGCTATTGATGCACATTGTGGTGTTGGGGTATTTACGTTGCCGGTTGCCGAAACTGCGAAAGCTGCCTTTGGACTGGACCTCCAAAGGGGGGCGGTTGCGCTGGCGACCAGTAACGCTAAGACCAACGATATTACAAATGCAAACTTCCGCGCTGGGCATCTTGCCAAGCTAGGCAGCGTCAAGGCGGATTTAGTGCTTCTCAATCCGCCACGAGGCGGGTGTTGGTCGGAAGATCTGGAAGCCCTCGATCGAATTGCTCCGCAGCACATCCTATACATCTCTTGTGATCCCACTACCCTTGCTCGTGATCTGTCTAAACTCAGTGCGAAGTATGAAGTCGCGTCCTTGGACCTTGTGGATCTCTTTCCGATGACCTATCATTTTGAAACGGTGGTTGGGTTGCAACGACTATGAAAAATCACCTTAGATTTGCGTTTCCGTCTGTGCTTAGAGGAGTTTATGGACATTGAATATCGCGCGCCGCGTAACGAAACTGAACTTGACGATACAATTGACTGCAGTGTTCGTGCTTTCGGGGACTTAGGGGATAGACGATATCGCTTCACAAACTTTGTCAAACAGGATCCGTGGCTTGATCTCAATAATACGCGTGCCTGCTTTATAGACGGGAAGGTTGCTAGCGTTGTACAGGTCTTTGACCGCGCTATGCGTATTGGGAATTGTGTCGTGCGGATGGGTGGAGTCGGCAGCGTCGGTACACCTTCAGTACATCGTCGCGCTGGCTATTCATCGAAGGTGGTACGGGACACTGTCCGGTATATGCGAACGGCGGGTTACGATCTCTCGATGTTGTCTACAGGCATCCAATCGCATTATGCCAAGGCAGGTTGGGTAATCTATCCGACCTACAGCATGGAGCTGCCCCTACCCCCAACGCTTGGGGAATTGCCTGCTGATGTGGCTATCGAACAGTATGAGCCTAATCGAGATCTGCCGGCGTTGCAAGCGATTTTCGATCAGTTTAATACCAATCGAACGGGGACTTTTATAAGAAACACTGAATACTGGTGCAACCGACCGACGTGGAGGCCGTACGATCCATCGCTGTATTGGGTTGCTAAACAGGGCGGAACAACCGTTGCCTATCTGCAAGCTGAACGATGGAGGATAGCTGAATTCGGCTATCTTGCAGATGCGGAGCAGGCGATGATTGCGTTATTCTGTCACTTGTTCCGTTGTGCGAGGGCGGAGGGCGTTCAGGAAATCGACGGACTAGCACCATCGGAGAGCCGAAAGATATTCGAGACGATGGGGTGCTCTGTTCGGAGACGCGAACGGAGTAATATTATGTTTTTAATCACCAACTTTGAATCGTTATTGACAAAAGTTAAACCGCTGTTGGAGGCGAGGCTCAGGGCTTCAGATCTTTCGGCGTGGACTGGTGCTATTCGCATCTGTTACGAAGCCGACGAACGAACATTGGTTATTCAGGATGGAAGAATCAGTATTGCGCAAAACAGAGCATTGCCGGCAATCAACCTCTATGTCAGTCAAACGCAGCTGCTGAAACTGCTATTTGGGAATATGAGCGCCGAGCAGCTGATTTTTTCCAACGGTTTGCAGATTCGCGAAGTTGGTTTGCTCAATGCACTTTTCCCGGCAGGTGAACTATTCATATGGTGGCTGGACCGAATCTAATCGGCCAGCTGGCCTACTATCCAAGCCGAGGGGGTCCAGTAAATAGGCCACAAATACATAGCTCCAAGAAAAATACAACATACCCACTCTTCAATAGATAGCAACTTGGATTATATTGGATCGGCGTCTCTTTCTGTGTTTGGAGAAATTTATTAATATTGAATATCGTGCCCCGCATAATACAACTGAGCTTGACGATACGATTCAGTGCAGTATTCGTGCTTTTGGGGGCTCAGAGCATATCCAACATCTCTTCGTAAATATTGTCGAACATGATCCATGGTTTGACCTCAATAACACACGTGCCTGCTTTGTAGATGGTAAGGCTGCTAGTGTTGTACAGATTTTTGAACGTCCCATGCGTATCGGGAATTGCGTTGTGCGGATGGGCGGTGTCGGCAGTGTCGGCACAGATCCATCCCATCTTCGCGCCGGGTATTCATCGGGAGTACTGCGAGATAGCGTCCGGTATATGCAAGCAGCGGGCTATGATCTCTCGATTCTTGGTACCGGCGTCCAATCGCACTACGCAAGGGCGGGCTGGGTAATGCATCCCACCTACAGTATGGAACTGACCCTGCCTCCGACACTTGGGGAAGTGCCCCCTGACGTGACTATTGAGTTGTGCGAACCGGATCGAGATATGCCTATGTTGCGAGCGATCTTCGATCACTTTAACGCCAATCGAACAGGTACGTTTGTGAAAAATGCTGAGTATTGGACTAATCGACCTAAGTGGAGGACATATGATCCGTCGTTGTATTGGATTGCTAAACAGGGCGGAACAACCGTTGCCTATCTGCTAGCAAAGCAGTGGGAAATAGGCGAATTTGGCTATCTACCCGATGCGGAGCAGGCGATGACTGCGTTATTTTACCGCTTCTTCCATCGTGCGCAGGCGGCGGGTGTGCAGGTAATCGGTGCGCCAGCGCCCGCCCAGAGTCGAAAAATGTTTGAGGGGATGGGTTGCTCCGTTCGGAGGCGAGAGAACAACAACGCTATGTTTTTGATAACCAACTTTGGATCGCTATTGAGAAAGATTAAGCCGTTGTTGGAGATGAGGCTCAGGGATTCGGACTTTTCGGCGTGGAGAGGTGCTATTCGCGTGCGCTATGAAGCCGGTGAACAGATGTTGGTTATTGAGGACGGGGCGCTCAGTATCGCTCACGAGAGCGTGTCGCCGGAGATCGACCTCTGCGTTAGTCAAACGCAGCTGCTGAAGCTCCTATTTGGAAATATTAGCGCCGAACAGATCGTGTTTTCCAACGGTTTGAGGATCAACGAAATCGGCCTGCTTGATGCACTTTTCCCAGCCGGTGAGCTGTTTATGTGGCGGACAGACCGATTCTAATCGAGGATAAAATGCAAACTGAACTTCTCAATGATATTGAGGCAGCTTTCGGAAAGGTTTCGGTAACACCGCCAATTAATGACGTGTATCCAGATTTCTTCTTTGGTATCCCCTCTGGGGTTCTGGACGATGTCTATGCACGGATTGGAATTATCCGGGCTGCCGACACGCCTGTGCTCGTCCTTGCAGTAGACGCATTGGGATTTGGAGTCGCTGAGATCTCGGCACTTGAGGAGGTGATTGGTAACGCAACCGGCATTCCACCAACGCGCATCCTGATCACAGGCAGCCACAGCCACTCGGCGCCAATCTTGTGTCCAATTGACCTGTTTGGTGGGTTTAGCCCCTACTTTGATGGTCTGTGTGATCGCGTGGCCGAACTGGCAAGAGATCTGCTATCCCGCATGGAACCTGCTACGCTCTCGTTCGGGAAGTCGAGATGTGATTTTAATGTGAACAGACGCCTGATAACTCCCGAAGGAACGTGCGTATCGGGTCCAAATCCGGATGGAGTGGTCGATAAAAGCGTCCCAATTCTCGCATGTCATCGTGCAGATGGTTCGTTGGCGGGGGTGTTCTTCAGCTATTGTTGTCATCCGACAATTCTGTTAGGTCCAGAGGTTTCAGGGGATTATCCCGGACAAACCCAACTGGCGTTGGAAGCACGATACCGGCAGGCAGTTGCACTGTACCTACCCGGTATGTTCGGAAATGTACGTCCAAACTTGTCGGACGGAGATGGCAGATTTAGGAAAGGCACCCCTATTGACGCGCTGCGCTGCGGGAGTCTGTTAGCGGATGCGGTAGATGGTGCTCTAAAGGTTTGCGACCCAGTTTCGGTGGATGCGATTCGCACCCAACGGCTACACCGTCCGCTTCCACTTAATAAGCCGCCATCGTGTCAGACGCTTGATGAGATTGCCGCCCAAGCGGTCAAATCCGCGCAGGCGAGCGACGAAGAAAAAGCGGGGCAGTCGTTGTACCATGCAGGCTATCAACTGGCGATGCGTCAGTGGGTGCAACAGATCCAGTTGGAAGGGGTGGAGCGCCGTGTCCCAACAGCGGTGAACTATACCTTCTCGCGCTGGGACATTGGCGATGTTCACCTGATAACTTTTTCGGGTGAGTTCTTCTTAGAGTACGGGTTGTATGCCCAGTCACTGCTAGGATCGGATCGAACGTTCACGCTCGGTTACACGCAGGGTTGCCAGACCTATGTGCCGACTGCACAAGCCTTGGTCGAGGGTGGCTATGAGCCGAACGCTTACAAGCGCTGGAGGCAAAGTGCACCATTTGCGCCTGAGGTTGAGGAAGCCGTCAAATCAGTAATACGGGAATTGGTCGAGGCTTAAAATCGTGTCATGATCTCATAGTAGATGTCAACTGCTTTCAAGACCTGTTCACAATCAACCCACTCAACTGCGGCATGTGCCTGATCAATGCTCCCGGGACCAAAGACAATCGATGGAATACCAACAGAGGTGAACTTGCTGGCGTCAGTACCGTAGGGAACACCTGTGATCGCTGATTTCCCAATTACGGATTCACACGCACGGACAGCGACCTGCACGATGTGTGCATCTTCGGGTGTTTCCATCGGGTTATCCTTGAGATACGGTGTTTCCATTCTGACATCCAAGTCAGGGTCGGCGGCTTGGGCGCGCTCTAGCCGTTCTTGAAACGGTACAAGGGCTTCGTCCGGTGTTTCGCCGGGGATGACACGACGGTCTATATCAATAATGCATTCGTCTGGCACAAAGTTGACCTGCACGCCCCCGGAAATCACGCCGATATTGAGTGTTGGACTGCCGGTGAGTGGATGGCTCATGGAATCGTAGGTCGGTGCGATTTCCTCCTCAATCGCCCGAACCAGTCGCGTCATCTTTGAAATAGCATTGATACCAAGATACGGCTTGGCGCTATGTGCAGCGACCCCTTTGACGACGATGTGGAAACGTGCCAACCCTTTGTGTGCGCGGATGACCTCCAACTCGGTTGGTTCGGAGACGACTGCTGCATCCGCCTTGACAGTTTTTGCCAATCGTATTGCGCCTTGAAAACTGTACTCCTCATCTACGGCACCGGCGTATTTGATGGTGCACGGGGGTTTAATTCCCGCGTCCTTGAAGCGCTTCATCGCGTGTATCATGGCCACGCCGCCGGCTTTGGTATCGCATGCACCGCGTCCGTAGAGCAGACCGTCGCGGATATGCGGCTCATAAGGTGGTATAGTCATAACGCTGACGGAAGCAGTATCCATGTGACATTCAAATAGTAACACACGATCTGGATTCTCACCTTCTAGTGTGGCGATGATATTGCTTCGCCCCGGTAACACTTCGTCTGTCTCGTAGGGGATATCTACGGCATCGAAGAAATCGGCAAGATATTCAACCATACCAACCTCACCGCGCTCCCCGCCGGGTAGACTGGCGTTTATGCTCTCAATCGCTACAACATCTTGCAGCGTGGCAAGGACCTCATTATCACTACGCGCCCACGATTGGCTCATCAAATCTCTCCTTTATGTAAAGTATGAATCCTTTGTTGTTGGGGCAGGTTTCCTCACCCCGATTTCATTGAGGACAGGCTCTGCCCGCGATCACAGGTCGGGAAACCTGTGTCTATGGTCGCTACTCTATTCTTCCCAACGATACATCTTCCTCGGTGTCGAATCTGCTCTTGCCGCTTCCCAAGCGTCTATCCAAGCTTGATGGTCGCGCGTTACCTTCCCCGGATGTTCCCCGCTGCGTACCTGAATTCCGGGCAGCGGTCTACCCCCCGGTTTCCGCGCATCATGCCAGCGGAGATCTAAACTCCAGCGAACCTCACCCGACAGGTTCGGAAGTGAGCCGTGTGGAGTTCGACAGTGGATGAAAATCACCCCACCCTTCTTTACTGGTAGCATCACCGGTCCACCTTCGGGCATTACCTCTGGCGCAATCTGCCAGCCATAGGGACACCGCACATGCCTCCGAATCTCGCCCTGATGTAGACCCGGATAGAGGTGTATTGTTCCATTTTCTTTGGTCGCGTCTATAAGCGGAATCCACGTCGTCACAACGAGCGTGTCGTCCGCCTCCGGCAGGAGCACGGCGGCATCCTGATGGAAGGGCGACTGTTGGATCCAGTTGTCGAACCCTTCGTCCATCAGGGGTTCTGGTAATTTTGGACGCACATGATGCGTTGGATTGCAGTAAATCTCTGGACCAACAAGTGATTCAAGTAGATCTAGTAGATTCGCGTTATGCAGGAAGTCGAAGATTGGGCGGCGAAGATTCACCGGAAATGATACCTGTCCCTGCAAGGGATCGCCTGCCTCCTTGGTCAGCCAAGCGATACGCCGCTCGAAGGGTTGAGTTTTATGACGTTCCCTTATTTTTCCTTCGGCATATAGCTCGTCGGCGATAGTATCAATAAGTTCCTCAAAGTCCGCAATCAATGGATTCAGGTCTTCGTCGCTTAAAGCATTGTCCACTACCAGATAGCCGTTTTGGTGAAAGGCTTGGACCTGTGCTTGGGTGAGACTCATCGATAAGCCCTCTCTGAACGCAATCTCATTTTGTTGGCTTTCCCACAAGTCGGGGTGGGTCCGCGCGCTTTAGCCGAACTAGGATCGCAATCCGGACAGAATGGCCTCCGCCAACTCCATTGTCTTAATCGCCTCATCCAGGTTCGCTGCAGGGAGTGAAACCGGGCGGTCTGCTTTGATACAATCCAAGAAGTATCGGTTCTGCTCCTCTGTACCACTAGTGCCTCTGCCGGTCAACTGATGCTGTTTGCCATCGCAAAAAACAGTTCCCTGCGACACCCCTTCGAGATAGGCGGAGATGTCCCGTCCGTGAATCTCATAACGTTCGAGGCGGGCGTCCGTCGTGTAGTTAGCGGCAAGGTGTGCAACACAACCGTTCTCAAAGAGGATGAGTCCGGCGTGGACATCTTTGTAATCGGAGATTGTGCGACGCACGACGCTATGTACTTCCTCTACCTCCGCCCCTGCGATGGCGCGAACGATATCGAGCGCGTGTATAGGAGTTTCAAGAAACAGATTGTCCATCAGATGTTCGGGGAAGCGACCTGATTTTATGAATCCGGTAACACTCTTGTGGAACTCCCCGACAAGTTGGGTCACAGCGCCGCGTGCCTCGACCATCTCTCGCGCTTTGACGATTATGGGGTGGAAACGGCGATTCCAACCGACCATGCCTTTGGCGCCTGTGCGGGCGGCGGCATCGCGCAAAGCGGTTGTTTCTGCGACGCTCATCCCCGGCGGTTTCTCCATCAGGGTGTTGACACCGCGTTCTAGACAAGGTAACGCTGCCTGCCCGTTGAGATGTGCCGGCGTTGCAACGAATACCGCATCCAACGACTCGGCCTCTAGCATCTCATCGACACTAGCATAACGTCCCGCTGCATTGAACTCATCGCCAGCGGCGTTTCGTGATGCTTCAATCGGATCACAAACAGCGACCATGTCTACATCATCAAATTCTTGGAGCACCCGTGCGTGCCCAAGACCACGTCCACCGCAGCCGATTAAGGCAACCTGTAATTTCGACATGAATTTTTGCCTCCATATCTCGTTATTGTTCATCTGCCCGTTGTGGGTATGGCAGCGAATAAATTGGTTCATTAGTTCACTAATGTACTCATGAACTTTTGAACCAATGAACAGTCCCTCCCCGTCTACGGTTGAAGTTGTCGTAAGTGTTGTTCAGCATCTTCTTTCCATTCGGCGGGTGGGTCGAGTTCAAGGAATTTTTTCCATCGATTAATAGCTTGCTGTGTTTTGCCGGTGTATTCATACATCAGGGCAAGATTATAATTTGCCGTCAAATTCTTGGGATTTATCTGAATCACCGTTTCAAACTGCTCGGTCGCTGCACCCAGCTGATCTAGATAGTAAAGTGTACTTGCGTAGCTAAGCAGCGTTGAAACATGGTTCGGTTGTAACTCTAGTGCTTTCTCCAATGTTTCTTTAGCGCGCCCAAAGTCGGTGCTATAACTGCTGTAGAGATCGCCAAGCCGCTGATAGGCTCTGACGGATTCAGGGTTGATTGCCAATTCCTTCTCAAAGTGACTGATCGCTTTGGCATGGTCACCCTCCGATTCTGCAATCAACCCAAGCTGCAGATATACCTCTTTGTACTGTTTCTTGAATTGAAGGGTTTTCAGCAGTATATCTTTGGCCTCCTCGCGTTGATCCAAATCTACGTACGTCATGCCGAGGTAGTAGTATCCATCAGAATTGTTCGGTTCTAACGCGATTACCCTTTTGAAATCCTTCACGATCTGGCCATATCGGTAGAGTGTGTCACCAATCTGTTTGTAGCGACGAGTGATTAACCCGCGATATAGGTAGGCTGGTGCATAGTCGGTTTTTAGACTGATGGTTTTGTTGTATTCCTCTACTGCCATTGCCGCATAGGTGTCGAAATCCTCCAATGTTTGGGCGTAGCGGTCTAGCAGACGGGCATAGCGGAAGTGCCAATCATAATTGCTGTCATCGTATCGGTTTGCGAGTTCGAGGCGCTTGATTGCTTTCTGAATATCTTCGCGTTCTTCAAAGATTACTGCGAGGCTGTACTGTGCATAGGGATGGTTTGGTTCAATCTCTAATCCCGGCTCATACACGCGGATAACGTGATCTTTCTCGCCTCGTCGCAGATAGAACGCGCCTAGGCGAAGGAACGGATCCGCCCTAGATGAATCGAGTCCGATTATTGTCTCATACCGTTTGATGGTGTTATCAATATCCCCCCGTTGTTCATACAGGTCCGCGATTCGATAATGAGCATCAAGGCGACTCACATCCAGGCGGATGGTTTCCAAGAAGGCATCGAGCGCTTCTTCAGAGTCCCCTGATTCAAGGTGCAATATGCCGGCGAGATAGTACGCCTCAGCATTCGTTGGTTCGATTGCTATTAACTTTGTCAGCATTGTCAGCGCGTTCTGTGGTTCTTTCTGCCACTTAAAGATCTGCGCTGAACGCATTAGGGCATCTGTATGGTTTCGATCAAGTTCATGGATACGGGCATAAAGGCGCAGTGCATTTTCGGTGTCGCCCAATGCTTCGAAGCTGCGTCCAAGCAGGTATGTCGCTTCGACATCTTCCGGGTAGATGAGAAGGAATTTGCTGAAAGGCTCAACTGCCAAATCAAATTGCTCGGCATCGAAGACGGATTTGCCCTGACTAAAGAAATACCGTTCCAGCTCCGGATCCAGTTCAATTGTACGTCTATAGGAGGCTCTTGCCTGTTCATGATTTTCCTGTTGGTAGTAAGCGTCTCCTAAAAACCTATAGGTGTCTAGCAAGTGCTCCGGTGCGAACTCGATATCCGGTTGGGTCTTCTTAGAGCCAATCAACGCTAGGGTCTTTTCATAGTATTGGATAGCAGCAGTTAGATTGCCCGTGTCAGCTTCGATTTGAGCGTAATGGAAGGTTGCCCGTGGATCATCGGGGAGCACCGCCAAAAACCGCTTGAGGATAGATTTTGCCTCACTCCTACCCATCAACCCGGCATGATAAGGTGCTAGCTGTTCCATGAAGTAGTTTTTGAGCGACGGATCTGTCTCGATCGCTTGCTTATAGTGCTCAATTGCAGCCGCTTCCTCGCCGGTGGCGTAATAGAGTTCACCAAGTTGGAGGAGCACGGCGGTGTGCCTTGGATCTATGCTGTCGATAATACGCCGAAATATGTCGGTTGCTCCCGCTTGGTTCCCTGATTGGACGAAAATCGTGCCAAGTTCATACAGATCTTCTGAGGTGTAAGGCTGGTATTTCCGTCCTGCCTCATATTCTCCCCATGCATCGTCGAAAAAGCCATCCTTGGCGAGGACTTGACCAAGTTTGAAATAAGCGGGTGCAAATTTAGGATCGCGATTAATTGCTTCCTCCAATGCTTCTCTGGCAGCGTCATCGTTCCCAAGTTTGAAGTGAGCCAATCCAATTCCGTAGTAAGGACGCGCCCATTTTGAGCTCATTTTCTGCACTGCCTGAAACGATTCAAGCGCAGCGCCGGGGTCATCCTGTTGGAGTTGGATTTCACCGAGCCGATAGTAGGCGGGATAATACTTGGGATTCAATTGCAAGCACGCCTCCATCGCTTGGGCTGCGAGTTCTAACTTATTCTGTTCTTGATAGATTGCGCCGAGGCTGAAATGTGCCTGCGACAGGGTTGGCTCAAGCGAGATAGTCTGTTCAAATTGGTTCGCAGCTTTTTCAAATAGAAGGGCAGTTTGCGTCGTGTCTATTCGCCCTTGGTTGGCGTAAGCGTAACCCAGACCATAGTGTAGACCTGCATTGGCGCGTTCTGTTTCTGCATCGGCTTCGTAAAGGGAAATCAGATCTTCGAGATGGCCCTTCTCTTTCCACTTGTTGACCAAGTCTCGATGTTTCTTTATCTGTTTTTCGGGCTTCTTCTCCTTGAGGACGTTACGGTAATCTTTTTGAATTGCCTCACGCGACTGTTCGCTCCCCGCCGCAATCGTAGCCGCTACGATTGAAAGTATCAACATCAGGAGTAGATATCGAAATAGCATCGACTGCGTTGATTTCATCTGTCTTTTGCTCCTTATTACTGTCACAGTGCGACTAAACAGAAGCGAAATCCTCTTTGCGCCGGTTCTGGGATATCGTCACTGCTAGTTTCATCGCTGCCTTCATACTGCTGGGATCTGCCTGATTCTTTCCTGCGATATCGAACGCTGTGCCGTGGTCGACGGACGTCCGAATAATGGGAAGCCCTAGGGAGACGTTGATGGTGTTTTCAAAGTCTAGCAGCTTCATAGGCACATGTCCTTGATCATGGTACATCGCTACCACTAGGTCATATGCACCCCTGACCGCCTGTATGAAGATTGTGTCGGCAGGGAACGGCCCCTCGCACACCATTCCCATATGTTGAGCCGCTTGGATTGCAGGGACGATTCGTTCAAGATCCTCAGTTCCAAACAGACCATTTTCGCCGGCATGCGGGTTGAGACCACACACAGCAATTCTCGGTTGGTCAAAGCCGAGCGATTCAAGTGCTTCGTTACCGAGTTGAATGGTACGTAGGATTCTAGGAGCGTCTAACTCACAGGCATTCCGCAGCGAGCAGTGGGTGGAGACGTGAATGACCCGGAGGCGATCGTTGACGAGCAACATCCGTGACTCTGCTGCTTCGGATAAATCAGCGATAAATTCTGTATGGCCCGTGAAATTTTGCCCTGTTAAGGACACCGCTTCTTTATTCAAAGGGGCAGTAACCATAGCAGCCGCCTGACCATCAAGGCAAAGCTGCGTTGCCATACGGACATATTCGAGGGCGGCACGACCACAGACGGCATTGAGTTTTCCTACAGCAAACTGGGAAGGCTCTAGTTGACGTAAATCTAGCAGACAGACCTGTGCCGTTTCGACAAGTTGCCGCGCCGTTTTGTCACAGGACCATTCGGCAGAGATTTGTGCGCTATCTTGGACGATACAGTTCGGTGGCTCCAGACCGATCTGCTTTCCCACCATGCTTAGGATGGCGGCGTCGCCGATGACCAGCCAGCGAGCGGTGTTGAATAACTCCCGATCTGCTAATGCCTTGAGGACAACTTCAGGACCAATACCAGCCGGATCGCCGGTAGTGATTGCAATTGTTGGTAATGTTTCATTTTCCATATCAGAGGGGTCTTCCTCTCGGCTTCGCCGTCTTAATACCACCGTGTCTTATCAACCACATTGATCAACGGTTCACCGGCAACGAAACGCTTGAGATTTTCACAGAAGAGTTCAAAGACCCGATTGGGTGCTTTCGGGGATTGACCGGCGTGATGCGGTGTGACGATAACATTTTCCATTTCCCAAAGTGGACTGTCCTGTGGGAGTGGTTCTGGTTCCAAAGCGTCAAGCCCGGCCCCGGCGAGTTCTTTCGCGCGCAGAGCTTCAACCAATTCGGCTTGATTGACAATTTTTCCTCTCGCAATATTGATCAGGAATGCCGTTGGCTTCATCGCGCGAAATTCAGCCGCACCCATGATGCCCTCTGTCTCGGTCGTTAGCGGACAGCAGATGGCAACCCAATCCGATTGACTTAGCATGTCGTGCAGCCTATCGGTCTTCCAGAGTGACTCGACGTAATCAGGCTTCTGTGTCTGCGTTGGATCAACGGCTAGGATACGCATATCAAAAGCGGTTGCACGCTTGGCGACCTGTAGCCCGATACTGCCAAGACCGAGAATCCCGATGGTTTCTCCTGCGATTTCAAGCACCGGCATATTCGCACGACTTTCCCACACCTTCTCCATCTGCCGCTTAATCGTAATATTCAGTGTGCGTGTGAAGGCGAGGATAAGCGCCATGACATGCTCTGCAATGTTGACCGCGGTTGTGCCACGTGCGTTTGTAAGGACGATATCACTATTGATTAACTCAGGAAATCTAAGACCTTCAACGCCAACGCCTCCAGTTTGAATCCAACGGAGTTTTTTGGCACGACGGATCAATTCGGGTGTTACGCCGGCAAAAATGGCATCTGCATCCTCAATCTCACGTTGCATTTCCGCGTCCGTTGCCGGCGTCACGAAAGTGACATCAGGGGCGATTGCCTGAGCAGCTGCGAGTTGTTCTTCACTAAAATGATGGGTAATAATTTTCACGGTTTACTCCTCTCTTTTGGGTGTGTTAAATTTCCGCCCGTTTCAGACGACCGGATTTTAGGTTGTTATGCTTGATGATGCGCACCACACAGTTTTATCGCTTTGGGGATGTTATTCAATACATCGCCCGCCATTAATCCGTGCATTCCGATTGATTCGGTGACGATGTCCCCTGCAAGTCCGTGAAGGTAGACACCTAACACGGCCGCATCAAAGGGGGAAACTTTTTGTGCTATCAACCCCGCAATAAGGCCTGTTAGTATATCTCCCATGCCACCGGTCGCCATACCGGCATTTCCGGTTGAATTAATCCATATGTCTCCATTTCCACGTGCGACGACCGTCGGTGCCCCCTTGAGGACGAGCGTAACGTTGTGTGCCTGTGCGAATCGTTGGGCGATTCCAATCCGATCTCGTTCCAACGCTTCGACGGTTCTACCGATGAGTCTTGCCATTTCGCCCGGATGGGGCGTGAGCACTGTTTGAGGTGATAGTGATGAAAGGATCTCTGTCGATTTTGAAAGCGCGTTTATCCCATCGGCGTCGATCACGGTTGGGACATCGCTTTCGCGGATTAAGCTGTGAACGAGTGCAACGGTTTCGGAGTGTTGTGAAAGTCCAGGCCCAATCGCGAGAACCGATTTGGTCCGCTCAACTGCTTCAATAATGTGTGATTTTGCGTCCAACGCCAAAGATCCCTCCGCTGTTTCGGGCAGCGGAAGCGTCATCACTTCGGTGAGTTTCATCTCCAAAATCGCGTTAAGACTTTTTGGGGCCCCAAGCGTTACCAGGCCTGCTCCAACGCGCAATGCGCCTGCGCTCGTCAAGGCTGCAGCACCGGTCATACCCGTGGACGCAGCGGCGACAAAAACACGCCCGTAGGTGCCTTTATGGGAGTGTGTCGGACGCAGCGGTAAGAGTCGCGCCGCATCGGACGGTTGCGTCCAATTAATCTCAATGCTTTGGGCGTCAATAACGCTCGCAGGAAAACCGATGTCGGTAACCTCAAGTTTGCCTGTGAAGGTTGCACCCGGATGGATAAGATTTCCCCGCTTGGGAAGTCCCATGGTGACGGTGTAGGATGCTTGGATACATGCGCCTTCCGCCATTCCGGTATCTGCTGACAACCCAGAGGGGAGATCGATAGCTATCACCGGAAGTTCCGTTTTGTTGATATAGGTAATGACATCTCCAATAAAACCGTGTACGCCGCCCCGCAACCCAGTGCCGAAAATAGAATCCACAATCAGATCGGCGGACGCAATTTGGCTTTTCGCCGCTTCTAGTGTGTCTTCAGCAAGAACCGAGGTGATTGGCAAATTCAAATTTTGTGCAATTTGCAAGTTGGTTAACGCATCACCGGCGAAACTCTCTGGAGGCGAAACGAGAAAAATCTGAATCGGTTGACCGGCGTGTGCAAGTTGTCTAGCAACGACCAATCCATCGCCACCATTATTTCCCTTGCCAACGATAACCACGATACGCCGGCATTTAGGAAAATGTTTCCAGATCGCTCGGACAACAGCGGTCCCCGCATGTTCCATCAGCACAGCACCGGGAATACCAATTTCCTCAATGGTCTGCTGATCGATTTGACGCATCTCTTGTGCGGTGACAACTTTCATCAGAATTCTTCGGGATGGAGCCCCCACACTCCAGTGTGTGAGGAAATCCCGCCTTCTCTTTTGCTTGAAACATATTGTGAGTCTGTTAAAATTGTCCTGTCCTTCGTGGAAGGGTTTCAGCCCTAACACCCGTTAGGATCTCCCACACACATCCACTGAAACGGATATGAAGGGCAAGGACAATACTATGAAAAAGACTTATGAATATCACGCCTATCCTACAACGAAACAACGAAAGTTCTTTACCGTCTGGTTAGCATTATTGCGCTCTCTTTACAACCAAGCCCTTGCGTGGCGTATCGAAGCATACGAAACCGCCGGGCTAACAGTGAAATGGACGACACAAGCCACCGCTTTACCAGATTTTAAGCGAGAATCTAAGGCATTTGCCGGGCTTCACGCTGTAGCCTTGCGTGGAGGTGCGGTGGTAACTAACACCCCCGAAACCCCTGCTCAGACGGGGACAGAAGCGCGTAATCCAATAAGTCCCGGGGAACGGGTAACAAGCCCTATCCCTTCAGGGTGGGGTAACTGACCGTCTCTTCTCATTTCCATGCGAGAGCGAGGACATCCATCGACATGGCGACAAGCCAGTGGATTGCTGCGCCGTAGATAAATGACCGTGTCTCCAGAGCGAGGACGCCAAGCACAAATCCCGCAACAACTGAACCCATCGCTTCTGCAAAGGGCTTGGTGCCGTGCTTGACAACGAACGGGATAGTTTGAATGAGAATGCTATAATTGCCAAACCGTTTCTCCAACCCGAAAAGCATAAAGCCACGGAAAAAGAACTCCCAACAGAACATGTAAACGCCGTAAGAAATTTCGTACGCAATAAACACTTTCCAGTTGGTTCCAGCAATAGGGGAAAGCGGATATTTCTGTTGGAAGGCAGGGAAAATTTGTAGGACTAGGACAATCAGTGGCAGCATGAGTAGCCAGCCACCGAGGACAAATCCCCAACCCAACTTTCCGTGAGTCAAGTGAAAGCCATAGTCACGGACTTTGTCCTTTATGCCGAATTTGACCACAAGGATTGGCAACAACAGCAGCGTGACCGCACTCATCCAGAACCAATAGAAGTACGGAAAAATTCTCTTGAGCGGATGCTGAACGAAAAACTTTCCAAAGTACTGAGTAAAGACCCTTCTGCGTCCGATAAAGCGGTATAATGTCAATAGTACAGACGCGCCAAGCAAGACAATTGTCGTCTGCCGGTCCCAGCCACGTAAGTATTTTTCCCTTTGTTCTTTTGTCCAAGGGTTCACAGGTTGTCCTCGTTTCCTCAGATCTTGCCTCCCCGCGGTTAGTATAGCATATCTCTCAAGGGCTTTCAACAGCGTATTTATCACTTTCCACTTAATGGAGGACATGAAAAGGCCCTCCACATTGCAATTGATTATTCTTGCCATAGTATGATATACTGAATTTCGTCCTATTCTTATCTTTTTCTTCGATGATAGAGGGACACAGAGGAGTCAACTTGATGACCAAAAAATTATGTTTTGCTGTTGCGTTTATAATGCTGCTCTGTTTAACGCTTTCGGTATATCTGGCGTACTCACACGATGCGTTCTATCCACATCACCGCGAGGATCTTCGCAAGGAAGAAGCACGACTGACTGTGGTGTTCATTACCGCTGGGTTTGTCATTCTGTTGGGTGCCATCTTCTATATGGTGTTACGCAATGAAAAACGGGAGAGCCAACGGACGCATGAATCCGAACAGGATCGTTTAGCGAGCGCAGCAAACGAAGCCGCGCACGTTGGACGCACGACCCTCCTTGAGGGTGGCAGCGCTGAAGCAACCATCCTCGCCGCTCTAGCGGCTTATGCCAAACGCCTAGAGTTTGTATGGAATCCAGACTCTGTACTAGTGGTTGGGAACGCCATCCGATGCCAAGTTGGGGGCGATGTAGTCGTTGTTAGAATTTTTAATCAGGCGGATACAGATAAAATCGAAGTCAAAGCCTCTCGCGATGAGGTGACCGCGGGATCTGTGCTGGAAGTGGTGCAGGATGATTGATTGCAAAAAGTGACGGGGGCAGTCATGAATATCGGTAGCCTACTGACAAAATCTGCTCGAAGTTTTCCTGAAAACCTCGCAATTGCATATGGCTCCAAGGCATCTACATATGCCGAATTTAACGCGCGAGCCAACCGTCTGGCAAACGGATTGAATCGCCTCGGTGTCCAGCAGGGGGATAACGTGGCGGTGTTGATGTATAACTGTCCTGAAATGTTGGAGTCGATGTTTGCTTGCTTCAAGGCGGGTTGCGGTACTATACCTATTAATTTCCGGCTACACCCCAGAGAGTTTGCCTTTATCATCAACCATTCCGAAGCCAAAGTAGCGATCATCTCGCCTGAATTCAACGAGGCAATCAGCGACATCCGTGGCGCCATTCCACAAGTCAGTTGTATTATCAGCGTGTCCGAAGCACAGGAACCGTTTTTGAATTACGAGAGCGTGCTATCCGCCGAATCAGATCGTTTTGAGGATGCGGAGGTTGCGCCCGATGATGTGGCGTGGCTCTTTTATACCTCCGGTACGACGGGTCAACCCAAAGGCGCGATGCTGACGCACCGTAATCTACTCGGCATGACGATGAATTTCTATGCTGACATGTGCCCGGGATTTGGTCCCAACGACGTTGCACTCCACGCTGCTCCCTTATCGCACGGAAGTGGATGCTACGCCCTGCCTAACGTCGGCAAGGCGGCGGCTAACATCATTCTGGAGGCAAAGTCCTTTGATCCGGAGCAGACGCTGAAAACGATCGAGGCGTACCGTGTGACAAATATGTTCGCTGCGCCGACCATGATCAAACTATTGACAGATAGCCCGGCGGTAGACAAATACGATCACAGTTCCTTGAAGGCGTTAAACTACGGCGGCGCGCCCATGTTGGTCGAGGATCTGATGCAGGCGATGGAAAAACTAGGCCCCTGCCTCGTCCAACTTTATGGGCAGGCGGAATCTCCTATGACCATCACCTATCTTTCTCACAATGACCACGTCCTTGATGGGGATCCGGATCAGATGAAGCGACTCGCATCAGCGGGTATCCCGCGTACCGATGTAGAAGTGAAGATTGTCGATCCCGACGATAATGAACTCTCACCCGGTGAGATGGGGGAAATCGTTACGCGCTCGGATCTGGTGATGAAAGGGTACTGGCGAGATCCTGAAGCCACCGCTGAGACGCTGCGGAATGGATGGCTGCATACCGGAGACGTAGGATATATCGATGAATCTGGCTACCTCTTTCTGATGGATCGGTCAAAGGACCTCATTATCAGCGGCGGCGAAAACGTCTATCCGCGGGAAATTGAGGAGGTCATCGTCCAGCATCCAGCGGTCCGAGAAGTCGCCGTTATCGGTGTTCCGGATCCAACGTGGGGTGAGTCGATAAAAGCGGTCGTCTCCCTTGCGGCTGAGAAAGAGGTCACAGAGATGGAGCTAATCAACTTCTGCACAGATCATATCGCCCGCTACAAACGACCCAAATCAATTGATTTTGTGGAGGACCTGCCTAAGAATAACTACGGAAAAATCCTCAAGCGGGAGTTGAGAGAAAAATATTGGAGAGGAAAAGCGAGTCAAGTAATATAATAACGTACAAAGGAGATTGAGATGAATACAAAACGAAAATTGGCACGCGGCGTTGCAATGGTCGGCGCGGGAATGTCGGCGTTCAATATGTTCAAGGATCGGGACTCGAAAGATCTATTTGCCGAAGCCTTTGTGGAAATGAGCGGCTCTGTGGATAAAGGACTCGATCCGGCTGACATTGATGCGTTGTACATCGGCAATTTCACAAACGACTTTTTTGCCCATCAGTCCCATTGGGGCGCAATCCTCTCGGATTCCCTTGGGCTTGTTCCTAAACCGGCGACACGGATTGAGGGTGCCTGTGCTTCAAGTGCACTCGCTTTTCGGGAGGGTGTTTTCGCCATCGCCTCCGGTTTCTATGATGTGGTCTTGGTCGGTGGCGTTGAGGATATGTCGAAAGGGAGCACCGAGACAGTCGCCGAGGGGTTAGCGCTGGCGGCAATCCCGTACGAGCGGAAGGCGGGCTTTACGTTTCCGGGGGTTTTCGGAGCGATCGCGACCGCATATTTTGAGAGATATGGTGCCTCCCGCGAAAACCTGATGGACATTACTATCAAGAGTCACGATAACGCGCCGTTGAATCCAAAAGCACAGTATAAAGCCACAATCCGTGATCTCATGGCGTCAAAAGTCAAACGGGCGAAAGAGAAAGGGGGTGCGGTGCCAGACTGGAGCGATGAGAAGGACTTCCTGCGCGACCCGATCGCCAATCCCGCGATTGCTTGGCCCATGCACCTTTTCGATTGCTGCCCGATCAGCGACGGCGCTGCGTGCATCCTGTTGGTCGGTGAAGAACTTGCCAAGCACTTTACTGATGACCCGTTATATGTCGCTGGGGTTGGTCAGGCAAGTGGACGGGGGCTTAATGCCGCCGATGATCTAACATATTTTGAAGCGACACGACACGCCGCCAACGAGGCTTACGAAATGTCCGGGTTGGTGCCGGCGGATATTCAGTTTGCAGAGGTGCACGACTGCTTTTCGATTGCAGAACTCTTGCATATTGAAGACCTCGGATTTTTTAAGCCGGGTGAAGGGTACAAAGCGGTGGCAGACGGTTTAACAAAGTTAGATGGCGAGAAGCCGATTAATACATCCGGAGGACTCAAATGTAAGGGGCATCCGGTCGGGGCAACAGGTGCGGCGCAGTTAATAGAGGTATGGGAGCAGTTGAGGTACAAAGCAGAAGACAGAGGCGTGCCGATCGAAGACCTGCGTATCGGTGCCGCTCACAATTTGGGCGGAACCGGCGGCACCTGTACATTTACCATTCTGGAGAGGAGATAACCGTGGCGGACAGACCGATAAGCGATTACCAGTTTGAGCGGTTTTTGGACGAAGAAAAACTGATGGGGGCTCGGTGCGCCGGGTGTGGTGCGCTTTTCGTTCCTCCACGCGCCATCTGTACGAAATGCCACGGCTCAGAGATGGAATGGGCGGAAACAGAGGGAGAGGGGCGACTGGTCGCGTTTACCTGTATCTCGATTGGTCCCCCTGCGATGATCGCGGAGGGGTATGATAGGAACAACCCATACTGCTCAGGGGCGGTCGAGTTAGTGGAGGGGCCGCGGGTGGTCGCACAGATTGCAGGCGTTGACACACTTAACCCTGAAACGATAAAGATAGGGATGCCGGTGAAAGCCACCTTTTGGCATCGAGGGGCAGATGAGAACCGCAAAACCGTCTTGGGATTCACACCGATTGATGAAAGTTGCTGATAGACAGGGAATCTTGCCCCCGCTATGCTGCCTGTTTTGTGGGTAGGCGGGGCATCTTGCCCCGCCCACGCGGGAGGTAGGTCGTTGTGAATCCATTTCACCGATTTTTCTTCACGTTTCACATTTTATTCTACCTACTCCTTTCCCCGTTCGCAATTGGCGATTCAGAGCAGCTCGCTCCCACACCCTCTGACAACGCTGAAAATCCCTACCTGATTCGTCAGATCACCTTTGACGGGATTGATCGCCTTGATTGGAAGCAGCTATCCAAGCTAATCGGTATTGATGCAGGACAACCCTACCTTCAAGCGGAAATGCTTGAAGGTTTCAATCGGATGCTGGAAAAATACCGTGAAGACGGGTTTGTATTCGCCTCAATTGAACCCAAAGTTACGACCATCCCTCCCGATCAGGTGCAGATCCACCTCCACATCCACGAAGGAACACGGGCTCGCATAGGCGAGATCACAGTTGAAGGGAACCACCTACTTTCGACTAATGACCTCCGTCGTACGCTCGGTTTGCGGAAAGGAGCACCTTTCAGTCAAGATGCCTTTGAGGGGGGGATCGACAAGATTCTAACCTTGTACAGCGAGCGCGGCTATCCCAAGACGGAAATCGAGCCAAACGACTTCAATCTGTCAGAGGAACAAGGGACGATTGACCTGCGTTTGCAAATTCGTGAAGGCGATCAGGTTCGGATCGGAGCGGTGAAACTGACCGGTCTACAGAAAACAAAGCCTGAAGTAGTCCTCCGCGAGTTACCTGTGCAAGCAGGCGACGTTTTTGATCAGCGCAAAGTCGATCAGAGTTTCCACCGTTTGGTGAACCTCGGCTATTTTTACGAGGTCAGTCCCTCCCTGCTTGAGGAGGGTAAGACGCCAGCGGAGATCATCTTTAATGCGAAGGTGACAGAGGCACGAACTGGCAGGTTCAGCGGTGTCATCGGCTATGCCCCGCCAACAACAGAGTTTGAAGGTGCACCACAACTGACAGGCGTGATTGAAGCGACGGAAACCAATCTTTTGGGCACAGGGCGGGGTGTAAATTTTCTGTGGAAATCTGGGTTACTTCGGACGTTAAGGATAGGTTATGTTGAACCGTGGGCGTTTGGAAAGCCGATCAAAATCGGCGTTGAATACTCACAGGTAAAGCAGCGAAACCAGTTTACCGATGCTGAGTCAAATGAAAATGCCGCAGCTGTGACCGTTAGTGCCCGTTTCCGAAGATTATTTGAAAGTTCGCTAGGATTTTCCTATAAACAGATCGGTTTGCCCACGAACGACCTCTTTCTCCCTGCCACCTTCCCTCCCGTCGATTTGCCGATCACAGATATGGCAGATCCAACATCACAAAGTGGTGTGAAATACGGTGTGACTTTGGGACTGACTCGCGATAGCAGGGATTACTTTCTGAATCCAACCCGCGGACGGCTCGACGGTATAGCGTTTGAGTTTTCAACAGGGGATTTCAAGCTGCGAAAACTGTGGATAGATCTGCGGGGATACTTCCCGACATGGCATCGGCAGGTGATTGCCTTGGGTTTACACGGTGCGGCGGCGTGGGGAGATAACATCCCGCCAACGGAGCTCTTTTATCTCGGTGGTGCCAACACACTTCGCGGTTACGACGAAGACTGGTTTTTCGGACCCCGCCGCGTCTATGCGAACATCGAATACCGTCTGTTGGTTGGACGCACATCACAGTTCTTTGTATTTACCGATCTGGGGACAGTCACCCAAGTAGATCAACCTACCGTCTTCGACCCGCTCCGCGTAGGGTACGGATTCGGTATGCGGCTTGAGTCAAAGGGCGGGCTGCTACGAATGGATTACGGACTTGCCGAAGGACGCTCCGCTTTGGAGGGGAAAATCCATGTCAATCTTGGAACGTCCTTCTAAATAGGAGGGAATCACCATGTTTAAGATAGTCCATGGCAAAGGGGTATTCTATTTTGTTTTTTCTATCTTCTTACTGTTGATAGCGGAAACCCTAGTCTCCGCTGCTGGGGCGGACGGTAAAATTATCTTCAGCCATAAGGGAGCGTTATGGACGATGAACGCCGACGGCACCAATCAGCACGCTCTAGGTATTGAAGGGGTTCAGCCGAGTTGGTCTCCGGACGAGAGACAGGTTGTGTTTACGGTTTTCCACCGCGGCGATAAAGCACAGGGCAAAAACCCATTCACGGAAACATTCATAATCAATGCCGATGGCAGCGGGCAGCGTTTACTGATAAGTACCCAACATTTACAGGAGACAGAGGATGGCCTTCCAGTTTGGTCTCCGGATGGGAGCCGCACCGCTTTCTTTTCCAACCGTCCCGGACGTGATGACATTTTCGTGATAGATGTTTCGGGAGAGAATCTGACCAATTTGACCCAATCACCGGAAATTCATGAACGCGTCCCCTCGTGGTCTCCGGATGGGACGCATATCCTGTATTCTTCATGGGATGGCCACTTTCACACACTGCGTTTAGCCGATGGATATAAAAGGCAGGTGACTCAGGACGAAGGGGATCGCCGCAACTCCGCTTGGTCGCCGGATGGAAAACATATTGTGTTTCAATCCGAGAGAGAGGAGGGAAAGTTGGATCTCTATCGTATCACAGTAGATTCACGGGAAGTGTTCCGGCTAACCCGCCTCCATGAAGCCAATGGATTTTCTCCCGATTGGTGTTGTATTGGGGTAAAGCCAGCAAGTGTCAGTCCGCGCCATCACAAACTCACTAAATGGGGCAAGTTGAAGGCGAATCAAAGTTTTCAATGAAATTGGTTATTGAATTTTATACTTAATTCTTAAAATATAGAACCTAATAGCAGCTCGTAGGGGTTGGGTTTTCCAACTCGTTGGGTGAGGAAACTTCGTCCCTACGATTAGGCACTTATCGGAGATTACGGACACACCCCACATACACACCCTAGCAAATCCCGGAAGGACGTAAGTCCTGAAATGAATAAACAAACTAGCAAGCAATTCAATCTTGATCAGATCCGACGTATCCTAATCCTCCGCATGGGGCCCCTCGGCGAGACACTCCTAACCACCCCTGTGATACGAGCGTTGCGGCGACGTTTTCCGGAGGCATACATCGCTTACATGGTCGCCCCGGGGCGCGAAGACCTCGTTTCCGAAAACCCGAATCTGGACGAAGTGATTACTTACAACGTGTCGATTCCCAAGCTAATTTACGGGATAGCCAAGAGATCATTTCAGATGGTAGTCATCCTTCAGCCGACGTTCCGCCTTGTAATGCACACATTCCTTGCACGTATCCCATTTCGGATCGGCTTTGAAACCAACTCTGGTAAAGGACGTTTGCTCCATGTTGCTGTTCCCAATAACATTAACCAGCACGAGACCGCTAGATACCTTGACGTTGTACGCGGGGCTGGGATTGAGCCGGATAGCGAGGAGCCGGAGATGTTTGTGAACCCAGCGGCACAGAGGTGGGCGGACAATCTTCTCGCTAGTGCCGGTGTTTCCTTGGATCGACCCCTAATCGGGTTAAACCCTGGGTCGGGGTCTGAGTCCCGTCGTTGGTCGAAAGCGGGGTTTGCACACGTGGGGGACGAACTGCATCAGAAATACGATGCCCAGATTTTTATCACCGCCGGCGATGCGGAAGGCTCCCTGCCTCACGACGTTGCAGATCTGATGTCCTGTTCACCAGTTATCCTGACAGGAATTACCCCGATGCAGCTCGGAGCGATACTCCAAAAATGTCGCCTCTATATCAGCAACGATACAGGTCCAATGCACATGAGCACAGCGGTTAAAACCCCAACGATTGCGCTATTTGGCGCGTCGAATCCGCGGCAGTGGGGACCACACTGGAAGCCACACACGATAATTGCTCGCGAAAGTATGGAGGAGATTACCGTCGAAGATGTGTTGGAGGCGGCAGATCTGTCGTTATCCGGTCTCGATCTAAAGGCGCAATAAAGACAGGAATTCAGAAACAATGAAGTTCAAGGGTTCAACACACTATGTCCTAAGTTTTACGTTTTACGTTTCACGCTTTACGTTCCTTGGGTTATTCCTTGCTGTGTCCCCTGTCTTCGCCTCAGTGTTTCCGTTTGAAGCGGCCCGTCCACTCTACGTTGGAGCACGGGCTTTGGGGATGGGCAACGCGTTTACTGCTGTCGCTGATGACGCTACGGCAGGGTTTTGGAATCCCGCTGGATTGATTCAGTGGCAGGGCGTTAAGCTTTTTGGTGTTAATAAGTTCCACGATCGATCCGATTACGGATTTGATCCGAAAGGGATCGGATACGCTTATCGTGGATACGGTCTATTCTGGGGCAACAAGATTGCACTCGGCGTTGAATCGGGGACACCGGACTTCAACTACTATTCGATCGCACACCAGATCCATCCGTATGTCGCAGTTGGTGCGAGTCTGAAGTTCAAACGTAAGCACCCAAGCGATTATTACCAATTTTTCGGTCATTCCCCGTCCTACGATCTCGCTCTACTTGTCAAACCACGTTCCGATCTCAGATTTGGACTGTTGGCGGGGCACCTGCCGGGCGAGCGTGGGATTCGCTGGCTGACACTTGGCACCGCATATCAGTGGAAAAATCTGCTGTTTGCGGTCGATCTTATGGTGCCACGAGGGCCCCTCAACGAAACAGGGCTTTACTATGGTATTGAGTGGACAGCACAACGCTTTGTTCGTGTGCGGGGAGGCCGGTCGGATCAGTGGTGGACGTTGGGATTGGGATTCGATTGGCGGTGGATACGGGTTGATTATGCACGCATCTATGAGCCTGATTTCGCTTCGGATTTTATCTCGGCAGAATTAAGGTTTTGAAGGGCGATTTCCTAAAAGACTACCGATATTGTAGGTCAATTTTCCAAAATCGACATTCTTGTGTCGAGACATGAATCTCGATCTACTAGGATTGTTTTCCTGTTTGATGAGTATCCTATAGACATCGTTTGCGGATTTCCAAAGTTGTTCCAAGGAGTTCACCATGAAAAGGTTAAAAATAGCCGTAGTCGGCACGGGAGGCAGAGCAAGAGCCCACCTGAGCACCATCCCCAAGCTAGAACCGATTTATCAACTGGTTGGCGTCTGCGACATTGACAGTGAGCGTGCCACGGAGACAGCTCAACGGCTGTCGGTCTCTGGCTATACAGATATTGAGACGTTGATTGAGATGGAATCACCGGATGTGATCCTGATCACAGTGGGCCCCGACGGACACCACGTCATCACAGAGATTGCGGCGTCCCACGGCGTTCATGTCATCACAGAGACACCGATTTCAACAACTCTCCCCTGTGCAGATCGTATGATTGATGCCGCCAGACAATATGGTGTCAAGCTAGAGGTCGCGGAAAACGTGTGGCGTTGGCCCCATGAGCGACTCAAACGCAAAATTGTCGATGCAGGTCTGATTGGCGAGATTACCCACGCGCATCTTTGGTATACCTCCGGATCGTATCACGGTATGAATGCTATTCGGACACTTGTGCAAAATCAAGCTGTACGCGTCGTTGGACACGCCAAAGAGATTGGCGGTAGTTCATGGGAGGTCGGGGTCGTCGAGTTTGAGAACGATGCCTCGCTCGTCTACGAGATGCCGACACGGCGACGGGGCAACTATTGGGAAATCGATGGAACGGAAGGGGCAATCGTCGGTAACGAACTGCTGCTCTACCGAGATACGGGTGCAGAAACCTATCCGATACAGACCGTCACAACGGAGGTGGATGGTGTGGAGATCGTTGACCATGCTCGTGTTGACACCGATCCGCCGGTGATCTGGGAGAATCCGCTAAAAGCGTTTGGACTGGCGGATGTGGACGATGTCGCACGGGGTACGGAGCTGCATAGTATCTACCGGGCAATTGTTGAAGGGGTTGAGCCGGAATACGGTGCGGTCAACGGACGCACGGATCAAGAGATTCTTATCGCGATCCGTGAGTCTGCGCGGACCGGTGGGCAGCCGATTGACTTGCCGCTGACTGAAATCACCGGATACGAAGAAAGCCTGCACCGGGAGTACCGTACAAAATACGGCGTTGACCCGTTCGCCCCTATTGAGAAACAGAAAAACATCCTGTTCCCGCAGCGCGGCGTTGTGTGGGCAGCAAGATGAAAGCGGAAGGAGATTCACATGAGCTGGCAAGTTGTAGATCGCATGACGATATATCACGAATCGGGTATGTATGCCCTAAGCCCCACTGTGACACGCACCTCCTCTGGTAGCCTGTTGATAACATTCCAAAGAGCAACACATCTGGGGTATTCCCATCATGAACACCCTCTGTTCAATGTGCAGGCATGCAGGTCCGAGGACGAAGGGCAAACTTGGAGTGGACCACACCTTGTAACCGTCGATCCCCGCGGCGGAGTCATGGACCGCGGCGTCCACACCCTTCCGGACGGAAGTATCTTTCTACACTCATCTTGTACCGAGTTGGTTCCTGCTGAGGATGCGGTAGAGCATGGCGGGAGTTGGGTCGTGCAGCATGGCAAACCGTTCTGGGTGCGATCACGCGACGATGGACATACTTGGAGCGCTCCTGTACGCTTTCCGCCGCTGCCTGACGCAGTCTGGGGGCACCCCGCGCAGCACTCAGGGGTCAGTCGCAGCGGTTTGTTGATAATGCCGGATGGACGATTACTGATGCCGAGCAAGGCAACCGATCTCACCACCGGCGAATTTCGATATTTCGGTATGATGCGCGTGTCGAAGGACATGGGTGAGACGTGGGAATACGGCGGACGGATTGCAGAAGACCCGGTTGCGCATTTCAGCGAGCCGACGATCCACAGGACGCCGAGCGGCCGGATTTTGGTACTCTTTCGTTGTCATCCGGGACGATTGGGACCCGACATCGTTCGAGATCAGGGGTTTGAAGGTCCCTTCATAGACGATCCAGCGTTCGTCGGTCGTCTCCTCGTGTTGGTCTATTCTGACGACGACGGAGAGACATGGTCGCCGTGGCGTCCAACCATGATTCACGGCAGTCCGGGACACATGCTTGGATTAAGGGATGGCCGCATTTTCCTCACCGTAGGTACTCGATGGGAGGGACAGCGCGGCTGCGTCGGCAGGGTATTAGACCCGGAAGGAAGTGATTTAGATACGGCACCTGAGTTTGTGATAGAAGACAAGGGGTTGAGCGCAGACTGTGGTTATCCTTGGTCGGTAGAACTCAACGATGGTCGGGTATTGGTCGCCTACTGGCACCATTATCCGGACAATCACCGAGGCATTGAAGGGGCAATCCTCGAAGAGGTTTAGTCAATTAGGGCTGCTTAAATCACCAGTCAACTCGCAGTTTCGTCCAGCGGACGCCGAACGGTCCCTCTTCCTGACACCAATGCGTTGCCAGATACGTCCCATCCTGCAGCCGAATCGCTGTCGGAAAACCGAACATGAAGCTATACAGTTCCTCCACACCGGAATCTATATCCTCCGGTCGCTGACGCGATGTTCCTGCGTCGTACAATATATCCTCGTAGTGGAGGGTCCACATCTCGTCTGTGAACGTTACCAGACACATCACGATAGCCTGCTCTCCATAACGCCGATTGTACAATACCAACAGCCGGTCATCGCCGAGTGGGATTGGGGTCATCGTCTGTCCTTGGATGCCTGTCGAATGTGGAGAGCTCCACGTGACTCCGCCATCATGCGAAAGCACGAAACTATCCGGCAGATCAACGACATCGCCCAGCGTCACAGTCCAGCAGACACCTATGACATAGTCCGGAGAGATCTCGGCGAACTTCTGTTCAAAGTAGCCATGCTGCCCGTCGGGGTCTTGGAATGCTACAGTATGCTGCCAAGTCTGTCCGTTGTCATCGGAGATAGCCAACAGAACCTGCTCACCCAGCCGCTCTGAGGACGGAAGGGTCGCTGCCGGTGCCAGGATACGTCCAGAAGCGAGCGGTAGTACCCCGTGGGAAATCTCTAATGGACAATCGGCTGGCATAGGGACCACTTGTGGCGCAGACCAAGTCTGTCCGCCATCAGTGGATCGGCAGAGCACTGGCTCGTTGCGTCCCTCACCGAACTTTTCTTCAGGTTGGCGATAGCTTCGTGAGCCGTACGCAAAAATAGTTTCGCCATTGACCGAGCGCGACAGCTTGAGCGCGCTGGTTGTGTCAGGATTTTTCGTTAGTGGCAAAATGGTGCCTTCTACCGTCCAAGTTGCACCGCCATCGGTGGAGCGCGCCCAATCTGTGCCGCCATGAACATTCGGACCGCCTCCGACATTGAACGAACAAAGGATGTCGCCGTTAGGCAATTGCACGGCTTGGGGAAACGCCGAATCGCGTCTATCTATCCAGCCTGTATCAAGAATTTCAATCGAGGGCATGGTATACTCCTTTACTGCAACATGAATCCTTTATCAAAACATAAATTCATAAGTAATTCGTGTGATGTAGAAGAATAGAAGAAAAACAGGATTGGCTCATGTTAAGAAGTCGTGCAGCAGAAACCGATTGAGTTCATTAGCGCACTAGTTTATCAATGAACCAATGGTTTTCACGTTTCACGTTTTACGTCTCACGCTATTTGCATTTTGCACTTTCTTTTGACATAAGCCACAGGATTATACCTCCCACACCTGCTGAAACAGACGGAGCCAATTGCTACCCAAAATTCTGGTTATGTCCGTCTCGCTGTATCCGCGGTTGAGCAATTCCGCTGCAAGGTTTGACAATTTGTCGGGCGTTTCCATTCCTTCAGGGTGAATCAGCGGATCTGGATAGACGATGGGGCGTTCTTGATATTTTGTTCCTTGCTGGGAAAAGATCCAATCAAAGAACATCTTGGGTTGATTTTGCGTATAGTCCGTGCCAATTCCGACATGATCAATTCCTACACGCTGCACGAGGTCATCTATAGCGTCTACATAATCCGTGAGCGTTGCGTCGAATGTGTTTTCAAAGAAAGCAGGGAACGCATTCGCTCCGATGACACCGCCCTTTTCAGCGAGTAGCGAAAGTGCCTCATCGGTTTTGTTCCGAACATGGTTGACAAAGGCGCGGGCATTGGCATGAGTAATCGCCACCGGCTTCTCCGATAATTCAATCGCTTCTACCGTTGTACGATCGCCGACGTGCGACAGGTCAATCAGGATGCCCAGACGGTTCATCTCCTTGATAACGTCTACGCCGAAATTAGTCAGGCCTTCGTCCCTGCGCTCATAGCAGCCATTGCCGAGTAAGTTCCGCTCATTATAGGTAATCTGGATAATGCGAACGCCGAGGGCATGAAAGAGGTCAAGGCGAGAGAGATCATTCTCAATAGGGGAAGCGTTCTGCCACCCCAGTATGATACCCACCTTCCCGTCCTGCTTGGCTTGAAGGATGTCGTCTGCGGTCTTGACAGGAATCAAAATTTCATCGTATTCTCTGAACCGACGCAACCATGCTGCGATATTATCCATCGCCTGTGGGTAGTTTTCCCACACAGCGCTGGTTGCATTGATAGCCGTGATTCCACCGGTATGCAAACTTTGATACACAGCGGGACTTTCCCAGTTGCTGACATTTAGTGCGTCTATCACAATTGCTTCATCATAGATACCTTTCACAGTATCTTCCTCTGACATTTTGTTTCTCCAATCGCCGTTGTGATCTGAGATATCGCGGAAATTCCTTTGATTATCTATTTTGGCATGACCTCATCCGAAAGTCAAGAAATAGTCTAAATTGGGTTGAACCGAAATGGCGCAGCAGCGTCCAAAGCAGTATCCATTGCTGAGAACGTTTACCCGATTTACATTGTCAGCAATGTCGATTTTAATTTGATGCAGGAGGAATCCTACTATGGGTGCCAATGCCATACAACTCTTGGAGGAATGTATCGAGCGGTTGAGACAAGGAACATTAACCGAGCCCCATCTGCGCGATTTGGGGTCAGCGATAACGACCGACAGGCCCAAACTGCAGCATCTGCTGTATCTGCAAACTGCAACCACCGCAGTCACGTCCGAAGTGATTGGGATGCTAATGGTCACAGATGGAGCGGTCTCCGACGGTCCGTTCGATTACGCCGATTGGCCGTACAAAACCGTGCTGGACGCTATCAACGAAGGTTGGCGGGTTATTCGGTTTCCTGTTCAGTTACCCGTAGGTCATACCCAAGACACACATATTACCTGTGAATTTATCCTCGAAAAATGGGAGTAAACCAAATGACACCTGAGATACAGCGCGCAGCTAGCGGCGTGAAGCCAACAATGACGGACCAAATGGTCCTCGACTTTTGTAAAACGGGCATTTTCATGCTTGAAGGAGTAATTCCAGACGCAACCAACCGATGGGTGACCGAATATCTGGACCAAGAAGATGCCACCCCGAATGCGTTAGTTAGAGATCCACGGTACATTAAGGAGGTGCTGTTGCATCCGGAGGTCGCAGGCGCAGCGCGGTCGCTGCTCGGAGAGAATGTCCAGCTGCCGGACTGGATGGCAAACCATCGTCTTGTTGGACCAATGCCAGCAAAACAGTGGCATGTTGATGGCGGTTCTGGATTTGAGCGATTATGCAATCTGTTGCAAGTTTTCTATATTCCTCAGTCAAATACCAAAGAGATGGGACCGACCCTGTTTTTGCCGGGATCCCACATCGTCCCCGTTGCAAGGGAGGAACTGGATCACTTCGGTCACTTGGCGGGTCAAACGGCAACGGTTGCACCGGCGGGTTCGGTGTTTTTTACCGCCTATTCGATTTGGCATCGACAATCCGAAAAGATTGACCAGTCAACCCGTAACCTATTGAAGTGGGAGTTTTGGCGAACGGTCCCACCCAGACGGGACTGGATTGTAGATCCGAACTTCGATTTCGCTGGTGCCGACTACTCGTACACCAACAGTTATTTTTCTGGTGCGACACGGAAATGGCAGTCGGTGTTACGAGTGGCGGAGATGTTCTACTGGCTCTGTGGAAAAAAGGATGAGTTCCACGTCGTTGGTGGATCCGGTTGGCCCTTTAGCGCATCGGATCCAGGAAGATGGACAACGTTGCAATGAGTTCCAAGGCGGTGATCATCGGGCGTTTTGCTCATCTGTTGGTTTGAAGTGCTTCCTCAGCAGCGTTTGTCCCAGAAATACGCCCGAAAACCGTGCCGGCCATCATCCCGGCCCCGGAGGGGTAATTTCCGTGCCACAGTCCGCCCACCATCTCGCCAGCAGCATAGAGACCGGGAATGGGGTAGCCCATGGTGTGGACTACCTGTGCCTCGGACGTAATGCGCAGACCGCCAAAAGTGAATGTCATCCCACATACCACCGGAAAGCCCTCAAAGGGAGGCGTGTCTATGGGAAGCGCCCAGTTACTTCGAGGTGGAGTGATACCGACAGCACTTTTCCCGTCTAGGTGAAAAGGGTTAAATTCGCCCTGCTGGACAGTGGCGTTAAATTTGTGCACAGTGTGGATGAATGCTGGGATGTCTGAGATGTCCAACTGTTGTGCCAGATGTTCTAGGGTGTTTGCCTCGAAGCCGGTGGCTTTTTCGTACCCCCGGATAACCTCCAACTCTCGATGTTTGCGATCAAAAATTTGGAGCGCTATACCTTGCGGTTGGGCGAGAATGGCTCTCCCAATCTTTGCATAAGTAAGTCCGCGCCAAGTTTCGCCCTCGTCTATGAATCGATGCCCGCCAAGATTGACCATAATCCCGAAGGGATAGGAATAACGACTCCAGAAATCGCCTCTGATGTCGGGGCCGGGAACGTCGAAGGGCGGACGATTCAGATCCTGAGGTGAGGCGTGGCAACTCGACCAACTCCCATAAGGTAGTGCCCCACGCTCCATTGCCATAGTGAGTCCGTCGCCGGTGTTGTAGGGAACGCCCCGCAGTTTTACCCTCTCCCAGTCAGGACCGAGGTGCCGGGCGCGCATTTCCGGACTTGACTCAAAGCTGCCACAAGCCAAAACCACCGCCCCACCGTGAAAGTTACGATGACCCTGAGATGTTTTCGTCCGTACCCCTGTCACCCTGCCTTGGGAATCCTGTAGTAAACCGATTGCGCTGGTGTCGTAATGGACAGATATCCCTTGCTGCTCAGCTGTCCTAAACCACTGTTCTTGGAGACCATAGCCGCCACCGTTGAATGATACCACGTTGGCAGAAACCGGGTTGGCATAAGTTGGAACCCAAGTGTGTCCATAGGAACTCATCCACCGGACAACCGAAGCAGCTTCAGCGACCAAAATCTCCGCGAGTTCCGGCTCGCTCCTGCCTTCTGTCACGCTCATAATGTCGTCGTAGTAGTCAGCGGAAGTGTACCGGCCGATCCGGTCAGCCATACGGCTCAGGTCTGCCGAAGATATGCCGGACAGCAGCGGTGTCAAATCGTCCATGCCCTCATAAGGAAACCGCATGTGCACGGTCAACGCACTGTTTCCGCCTCGGTGTTGACGCGGTGCCTTCTCTAGCACGACGACATCTGCGCCCCGCTCCCGTGCCGCTACTGCTGCTGAAAGGGCAGCGTTGCCAGCCCCAACCACGATTACTTGTGTCCAAACTTCAGTATCCATGATTTTTACCTTGGGGATGTTTCTAAATCAGCGATGATTAATTCAAGACTGATCCGCCTTCCAACGCTCATGCAATTCCTCAGCCTGCCACCACGACGGCCCCTTCGGCTGCTCTAACACCATCGGTTGGATAAACGCCGCCGTCTTTTTCAAACCTTCCTCAATTTCGATGAATTCACTTTCCATCTCAAGCGAGAGGATACCTTCGTATCCGAGAAGACGAAGCGTCGTAATTACCTCGCGCCACGTCTGATCATCGTGACCCCAGCCGGGCAGCGTAAATGACCAGCTGCGCTGTTCAGGGTAGATTGAATCTGTTGAGTCGAAAAGACCGTGGAGTCGGGCGTTGGGTTCATGGATGAGCGTGTCCTTGAGATGGACATTTTGGATGAGATCGCCAAGATAGTGCATCGCTGCGAAGGGGTCAATTCCCTGTACCCACATGTGCGAGATGTCAAAGTTGCAGGCGACAACGGGACCGATTTCATCGCGCAGCCGCATCAGTTTCGCCGGTGTATGGATCATATCGAGGATTTGCATCTCAAAGCACAACGTCACGCCGTGATCCGCAGCCATTTTTCCATGCTCTTTCCAGTACGGGATCAACCGTTTCTCCCACTGCCATTCGAGCGCTTCAGGAAAGCCTTCCTTATCGGTGTTGACGATCCAATTCGGAGATTTGTCCCCTTCCGCTCCCTCTGGTACTCCAGCAACGACCACCAAACGGCTGACACCAATCTTTTCCATCAGTGCGCACGCCTGCCGAAATTGGCGCGAATACTCTGCGGCGACCTCTTTGTCCGGCGACAGCGGCGCACCGTGCGCGGCGAAGGAATAGATTTCAAGACCGTGGCTGGCGTAGATGTCAAGCCAGCGGTCACGTTCCCCTTCGTTTACCACCAGCGTGTCCACATCGCAGTATCGCTTAACGTCGGATTCGGTTGCATCCACCTCAACTGCCTTTACCCCGAGATCTTGGCAAAATTTGAGTCCTGCTTCAAACCCGAACTTCATGATGAAAAATGTGTTAATGCCGAGTTTCATGTATCCCACTCCTTCCTTGTGAAATGTATCAGTTTTCCGTCTATTCCTAACTTTA
>JAGWBT010000004.1 GCA_021295755.1 Candidatus Poribacteria bacterium | reverse complement strand
TCGTCCTTTAGGGCGGGGAGTATGTCAAGGTCAGTAGTCGAGTCTCCGTATGAGCCCCCAACAAAACGAGGGAATTCATGACAAAAATCGGTATTGCGAGCATCGACATAACACCCCAGCACCCCGTCTGGCTAACGGGCTATGGCAACCGTGACCACAGATCTGAAGGTGTCTACCAGCCACTCACCGCCGGGGCTATCTCCATCACCGGTGATACAGACGAGGTGCTGATCTTAACCGCAGACCTCATCGGATACGACCTTGCGTACGCAGCGTCCGCAAAAAATCGGATCGCTGAATCCACCGGTTTGCTACCGCGCCAGGTCGTTTTGACAGCGACGCACACGCATTGTGCGCCGTTCTTCTATCCGATGGCGATGCCGGGCGAGGTTGAGAAGGGATATGCAGAATTTCTCCTGAACCAGCTTGTCCAAGTCGCAGTTGCAGCAAAAAATCGGCAAGTTGAAGGAACTGTAGGGTTTTCGAGAGGACACTCTGAATTTGGCGTCAGTCGCCGTCTGCCGGACGGAGAGGGTGGCGTTCTATTCGCACCAAATCCGGATGGTACCATGGACCGAGATTTAGACACCCTCTGGTTTAGTAGCACAAGTAGAGAATTGATCGGCAGCTTAACAATCTTCGGCTGCCACCCAACAAGCCGAGGCGGATACATGCTGGGCGGGGATTACCCCGGCTTTCTATGCCGCGCATTAAGCGAACAAACCGAAGCACCCGCATTCTTCGCGACAGGCTGTGCGGGAAACATTCGTCCATGGTTTAAGGGCGAGAACAACGGCTTTAACACACCGTCACTCGAAGAGCTAGAAACCGCCTCCCGACGAATTGCAGATGAGGCGATCCAGTCCCGACAAGCCATAACCCCAGTGGACGCTGAAGAGTTGTGTGTCACAAGTGATTTTCATCACCTACCCTATGCCGAACTACCCGATGATGCAAGGTTCCGTGATAAGGCAGAAAACCACGCCAATCCATTCATCAGACAGTGGGCATCAGAAATGCTCAAGCTATCCAAAGCAGGTGGACTACCTACCAGTTGCCCGCAAGAGATTCAGGTGGTGCAATTCAACGAAGCGCTACGAGCAATCTTCATCGGCGGTGAGGTACTAACAGAGATAGGTCTACACGTCAAAAGCGCACTCCAACCCGCGACAACGATTACGGTCGCTTACAGCAACGGCTTGATCGCTTACGTACCGAGTAAGGAGACGTATGACCTCGGCGGATACGAAGTGGATGGCTCTCACTTCTACTTCTTACGTCCTGCCCCGTTTTTAAAGGAGATTGAGGACCTGATCGTTGCCAAGACGGTAGATATAGTTAAGAAAACAGGTTGATTCCTTCAATTGACAATAAATGCCGCACAACAAGAGGCTCGGCTCTATACCCACAAATTAATTCGAGGGTTCTGCCATGAAAAAGTCCATGAAACATCTTACAACCGCAACTTTCATTAGCGCATACCTAGCACTAATCTGTGGATGCCAACAATCATTCAAACAGGTTTTTGTTGAGGAAAGCGAAATTGACAAACAACTTGTAAATTATGCCCGCCCCGAAAATGGAGGTGTAGTTTATGTCTCTCAAGATAACCCCGATCATCCCGCCTCAACCTTGACGAACGGAATTGTAAACTCTGAAGGTTGGGATCAGGGTGAGGGCTGGGAATCGAAGTTTGATGGCGAATATGAATATGGTGGATACATAGAACCTGGCGAACGTGAGCAGCTGGCAGTCTTCAGTCGGGGAGGCGGCGCAACACGTCGGAACGAAGATACAAATCAGATAGATTACAATAGCGGAGACCTTTACGGCGGTGGGATACAGGGTACTGCTTCTTCGGCGGTAGGCTGGGCTGTTATTCAATTCGCAGAGGAGGAACTGGTAACCCGCGTCATCGTCCACACCGTCGATTCGGAGAAGTATCCCGCCAGCCAGTACGGCATCAGCGATTTTGCGGTCCAATATTGGACGCCACACGCAAACGGATGGAAGCACGTAGATCGGATTGGGAAAAAGATCGGAGAACAACACAACAGTATCCGCAACAACAAAGATGGACGAGTCGTCGTGCGTTTCAAACCGGTGCGAACCTCAAAGATTCGTCTGCTTATTCGCCTGACAAATGACACCGAGACCTACGCAAAAAGGCGTTCCGTCGGCTACACACACGGAATGCTCAGTCGCATCCGCCTCCGCTCTATGCGGGGAACGATTCGCCTCACTGAAATCGAGATTTATGGACTTGAAAAGAAAGACGAACTCGCATCGATGACATCAAGCCAAGATGACGCTAGTGAACAGCTGCTTGATGAGATTTTCGCGGTAGAATCCAACGCGCCTGTGTCATCATCGGATTCCGATGCATCGACTACCGAAGATTTTGCGCGGGCTGCGATGGAGACAGTAGCCAGCCCACAAGATCCCGTTGAAGTCGTTATCCAAAGATATGCATCCGCTTACACCAATCGCGATCTATCCGCATTGATGGGGACCATATCGCCCAACTACTCAAGAGATGGCGAAAATTACAAGCAGCTGCGAGAGAAGATGGCGGGCGTATTCCAAAGGTATGCACAGATCGATTTTTCATTGCAAAAATTGCGTGTTCAAGGCAAAACCCGAACAGCAACGGTGGACGCAGATTACACGGCTGTCCTAACTTCAGCAGCAGACTCACCTGTAATGCTTTCAGGCAGGTTGTCTTTTAGATTGATTAAGTCCAAAAATGGGTGGCAGATTTCAAGCATCAACACCCAAGGACGATAACATGAACCTTAGAAACCCGTCGATTTTGCCGCACGTTCCACTCCTCCGCTCCGCAAGTCCAAGAGTGGGAGTCCGATGTGCAACGCATGGTCCCTTAACCCCAATCTATCGCTATCTCACTTCCTGCCTCTTACCAGTCGCACTGTGCGTTCTGGTTGTGCTCAACGGATGCGGAGCCGCAGCGACAACTTTTCAGCTATCCCCCGCTGACGCCGAAAAGTTGAATCCAATTCTTGAAGAACTTCAGTTGAGTTACAATCTGACTTCGACATTAAGGATACTGCAGCTAATCGTGACCATTGAGGAAGAGGACAAAAAAGAAGAAGTCCGAGAATCCCTCTGGTACAAGAGATCCGAGACGGACGGCGATCTACTGCACATTCAAGCGATGGGACCCCTGAATGAACCACGAGTGGTTGCTATTGCTGCGCGAAACCAGTTTCTGCTTTATTTCGTCAACGAGGAAGAGGTCATTTTTGAACCGTTGGAAGATCAGGTGCTCCAAGAAGTTTTTGGGGTAGATCTGCGGGTTTCCGATGTGCGGAGCGCTATTTTCGCAAATCCCTTCCTAGACGGGCGAACCGGCGAGTTGTCCCTAGCACATTCCGGTGCGAAGTTTGTGGTGAGGCGTCCCGGTATCACCGCAGGTCAAATTGAGCAGATTACAATCTTTGTGCGCGATTCCGAACCGCAGGTCAGCGATTGGGAAGTGCGTGAAACCAACGGCACAACTATTCAGCGAGCAAAGTTCTCAGACTATCGGGAGGTCGGCGGTATCTTGCGCCCTCATAAAATTGAGATAGAACGCCCCATCGAAAAGACGCGAGTCGAACTGAAAATTATAAAACCTGAAATCAACCTTGATATCAACGACAGTAAGTTTGAGTTTGAGCGGTTTTTGCAGCAAGGTACACAGCGCCCATTGTTGAAGGAGTAGCATGGCAGATTTCGACTTGTGCGTACATGCACACGGAAAGATTAATCTGTACCTCGATGTTATTGAAAAACGCCCGGATGGGTATCACGAAATCGAAACAATCTTCCATTCTATTGGCCTGCATGACGACATCTACCTCCGCAAACGTACTGATAGACAAATCACAGTGCACTGTGAACACCCACATGTGCCGTGCGACCCACGTAACCTTGCCTATCGCGCGGCAAAGCTGCTGCTTGACAATACGCCCGATCTGAGCGGCGTCGAAATTACGATTCTGAAACGGATACCGGTCGCAGCGGGCCTTGGTGGAGGTAGCGCAGATGCCGCTGCGGTGCTGTGTGGAATGAATACCCTTTTTCACCTCGGTTTGACACAGTCAAATCTAATGCAGTTAGGCGTACAACTTGGCGCGGATGTGCCGTTTTGTATACTGGGTGGCGCCGCTCTTGGACGCGGCATCGGTGAAATCTTGACACCGTTGCCTGCCATGGACAAACCGTGGATCCTGCTGGCAAACCCCGGCTTTGAAATCTCTACCGCTTGGGTTTATCAACACATCAATTTATTATTGACTCCACCCAAAAAAAATGTTACAATGCTGACTCGCTGTTTGCAGAATGGCGAGTTTTTCAACATCGTGCGCTATCTCTATAACGGCTTAGAAGTACCTGTTCTCTCGAAATACCCCGCTGTCGCTGAGATAAAAACCAGACTCAACAAATACCCAGGCAGCCGTGGGGTGCTCATGTCAGGGAGCGGCGCAACGGTGTTTGCGTTAATGCAAAACCAAGCTCAAGCGAAGCTGGCTGCCGCGAACTTCGAGAACGACTTCGCCTTTTGCAATGCAACCCCTATGAGTAGCGTGGGAGTGCGTATCTCTTGATGGGCGGTCGCCAAGCGGTAAGGCACGGGTCTTTGGCACCCGCATGCGTAGGTTCGATCCCTACCCGCCCAGCATTTTCATAGGCCGTAGCTATCGTCGCAGCTACGGCTTTCTTTTGTCCTGGAGGAATATCACATGCAACAAGTTAAACTTGAAGCCCAAAAACGGGAGGCTGCTGGCAAAGGCGCCGCACGTGGCATGCGACGTGCAGGGAATCTTCCTGGAGTCCTGTATGGTCGCAAGAACGAGGTTATCCCCATCCAAATTGATGCACGAGGTTTTCGCGATTTTCTGCAAAACTACGGGGAAAACACGTTTATCAATCTGGAAATCGCAGATCACGGCATCGAAAACGTTATGGTGAAAGAAATTCAGAGGGACCCGGTAAGCAATCAACCGCTTCACACAGATCTCCTGCGCATCTCAATGGATGAACCGATTACCTCTGCAGTACCAATTACCTTAATCGGATCTGCCCCGGGAATCCAAGAGGGAGGAATCCTTGAATTTCCGCACCGACAATTAACGTTACACTGTCTCCCAACCCTTCTACCTGACGAAATTGAGGTCGATATCAACGAATTAACGATCGACGATAGGATCTCGGTGGAAGATATCTCCCTCCCTGAAGGAATTGAGATTATAGATGACTCAAACACACGGATCGTCGCTGTTGTGCCGCCGAGGATCGAGGAAGAACCAGAAGCGGAAGATGAGGAAGGCATGGAACTAGAAGCAGAAACCGACGAGGATGCGGAACCAGAAGTCATCTCTCGCCGCAGTGATGATGACGAGGACGATGAGGAATAAGTGTGTGGCGCTTTACCTGCAAGTTCGCCACTATTTTAGGGTGTCCGATAGGCAGCGTAATTCCTCTATATCACTACATTAGGTCATCAGAATAAGCCGCGATAAGTGCAGTAGCCCTCCGATAGATCTGGACACAATCTAGCTCGACTATCGGTAACATGTTACTACAATCTTGTAGTCAGGTGCTTAATGGTGCGTCAATCCATTCTATCCATTGCCATTTTGTTATCGAGTTGGATCAGCTATAGCTACGCTCAATCCTCGCTAATCCGTTTTGTTGATGGAAGCGGCAAGTCGCTCGCCCAAGCACAGATTATTGAGCAGGATGGCGGATTATATCTGCCAGTTAAGACCTTGCGGGAAGCATTCGATCCGGGGATGAAACAACAGTACAGTTCCCTGACAAAGCGGCTTACCTTAAACCTCAAAGAGAAGCAGCTCCTGCTACGAGTTGGATCACTTTCTGCTAGCGCCGATTCGGACGAAACGAAATTGTCACTCACGCATCCCCCACTGATCATTGAGGGACAATTGATGCTGCCCCTCACATTTTTTACCGATCTGCTGCCCAAGTTATACGATTTTCGGGTCACTCATAACCCCGTAATACAGACGATACACATCACTGAAAAAACTGCACCACTCCCTGATCTCTCCGCTCCTGAGGCTATGGAAGGCCCAGCAAAATTTCTGGTAATCCTCGATCCAGGACACGGCGGTGCCGATACAGGTTATCACGGCAGCACAATGCGACCGGAGAAAGATATTGTCCTTGACCTTGCCAAACAGGTCGAGGAGGTTGCCAGCCGGAATCAGGTGGCGGTCCTATTGACGCGCGACGCAGATTTTGAACGGCGTCCGAGCGAGCGAATAGATATTGCACAGAATAATCAAGGGAAACTGTTTCTCAGTCTGCACTGCAACACCTCTTTTTCAGAACGGGCCGCAGGTATCCACCTCTACATTAGTAATTCCTTAGGATTTACCCAATTAGAGCGTCCACCCACTCATCCAAACGAAACTTCACAGCGTAACATAACTATCGAAACGCTCTCCCAAGAAGATTTCTTGATACAGAGCCGGAAGTTCGCTACGATTCTCCAGACAGAATTAGAAAAGCTCTCGCCTGCTCCAATTCCCCTGAACGAGATACCGGTCGCAACCCTGGCAGCGGTCTACATGCCGGCAGTTCTTATTGAAATCGGTTATCTATCTAACGAAGCCGATGAAGCGAGACTCGTAGACGCCGACAACCTTGCCCTCCTCGCAACAGGAATAGTACAGGCAATTCAGACGTATATCGCAGAATCAGATCAGGCGGAGGAAACTGCCAATGGTAGATAATGCGGTGCACAAGAATATGAAACCTACTCAGATTCGGCATGTTGCGATTTCAACTGCCACTCTCGCAATCACTATTGCTATCTTAGTGATATTTATAACATGTGAGTCTCCACAAACCGATCCAACGCCAGTACCTCCTCCTTCACCCATTGTCATCTCCGAACCGGCACAGACCCAACTTCAGAAATGTACGCTCTTCTTCTTTGATACCAATTCACTCAGGCTCGCCGGCGAAGAACGACAGCTAAACCTATCCCAAGATGTCACTGAACGCCTTAAACAAACTATCACCGCACTCCTCAGTGATTCCATCAGTGGCTTATATCAAACCATTCCCAAAGGTACGCTCCTCTATGAGGTATACGTCGATGAACAGGCAACGGCGTATTTAGATTTTTCACAACATCTCAAAGACGGTCATATCGGCGGAACAACCAGCGAAGCCCTCACCGTAGCCGCAATTCTGCGAACTGTTAAGGTGAATTTCTCGGATGCGATTAGAAAGGTACAGATTCTTATTGAGGGGCTTGAAACGGATACGATTGGTGGGCATGTCGATATTTCAAAGCCGCTGAGACTTACGCTGGACTTGGAAGTGGTGAGTAAGCATGCAGAATCAACCGAAGCAGAATCGACAGAAGTTGAGTCGACCGCAGTTGAACCGGCGGAAGCCGAAACAGTGGAAGCAGGTCAAGCTAGCGGGCAGGAAACAGATAATTAACGCTATTTCTCACAGTTGAATGCCCCTCCCGAAACTTCCTAAAACTAAACACCCATCATGTCCACACCAAGAAAGCTAATCGTTGGACTCGGAAACCCCGGTCCCCGATACGAAAATACGAAGCATAACCTCGGATTTTGGGTTGTCAACGAACTCCTCTTACGATTGCAGCTAGATCGGCTAGCGCCCTTGTGTAAGTCACTTGTCGCTCGAACAGAATGGCACGACTCCGAAGTTATCCTTGCCAAACCGATGACTTATATGAACAACAGCGGACAAGCTGTCAACATGCTTGTTCAGAAGTTTGACATCTTCCCGCATGAGCTATGCGTAGTTTATGATGATCTGAACCTAGACATCGGTGTGCTACGGATGAGAAGGGCGGGAAGCGACGGTGGACATAACGGGATAAAGTCAATTATCCATCACCTCGGCACACAGGATTTCCCGCGTTTACGTGTGGGGATCGGAAAGGTGGAAGGAGATTGGATGGATCATGTTCTCAACGAATTTTCCGCCGCCGAGAGAGAAGATATCAATTGGGCAATTCCCTGCGCAGCTGACGCGATTGAGACGTTTGTAATAGAGGATGTCCAAACAGCAATGAATCGTTTTAACGGATGCGCTCCTCCGAAACATGACCCTTGATCACTTTACCGCTAAGCATGCAGAAGAACGGCGTTATGGAATGGAGGGCGAGTTCTCTATATTCTCCTCGTTTCTCAGCGAAACATAACTCAGATAGCGAACATCGCTAATTTCGCCCGTGTTGACCGCCTCGGTAACCGCACAACCCGGCTCAGACAGATGGACACAATCTGTGTATTTGCACTTGCCAAGATAATTTTCCATCTCCGGAAAATAGAGATCGAGATTCTCCGTATCGACGCCCCACAAGCCGACCTCTCGAATGCCGGGCGTATCCGCCACCTCACCGCCAAAATCCAAGCAAAAAAGTTCCACCAGTGTTGTTGTATGCCTACCCTTCCCCGTTTTCAGTCCCACTTCGCCGACACGCAAGCCCAGTCCCGGTTGAACCGTATTCAGTAGGCTTGACTTTCCCACGCCGGACGCACCAACGATGACGCTAAACTTATCTCGTAGCGCGTCCCGAAAAGGTTCAATGCTCTGTGGATAATTGATACTTGTAAAAATCACTGGATGCCCGAGTTGCTCGTAGGCGCTCAAGATTGAACCCAATTTTTGCTGTTCTACTACATCGATGAGGTCAACTTTATTGATGCAGACAACCGCATCCATCTCCCCCACTTCTGCCAAAATTAGGAATCGATCCAAGAAACGATAATTAAGGTCAGGCAAACGAGTTGAGAGAACAATAACCACCTGATCCGCGTTCGCAACAACAATCTGTTCGATGGCATCACGCTTGCCGGGGTGTCTGCGCGAAAATTTTGTCCGACGCGATAAAATCTCCTCAATGACCCCCTCGTCATTATCGAGTGGCGTCACAATGACCTCATCCCCAACGGCAACGGGATCCGCGTAGATCTGCCTCCCCTCTGCAGATCTCTGGGCACGCTTGACACGCCCCCGCAGCTGACAACGAAGCACCGCGTCACCATCCTGAACATCATAGAAGCTAGTTCTAGCTCGAATGACTCGTCCTTGAATCGTATCCATAACCAAGGTTGAAGACTACAGGTTGAAACTTCGCGATAGCATCACCAAGAAAATATCTATACCTAACAAAGAAAAATAATCTAGACATACGCTTTCATCGTTCGGAGCGCAGTTTCCACATCAACATCAAAATCATCAAAACTGCATTCGCATGAGACACGCCCATCGTAGCCAGCACCCTCAAGGGCGGTAAAGAACTCCTCGAAATCGAAGTCATCGTTGCCCGGATACGATCGTTTCGCCGGCTCGGCGATATGGACGTGCGCCAACCACTCTGCCGCATCAATGATATTTTGCATCGGCTCATCCTCTTGCCAGACATGGTATAGGTCTGCTAGCAACTGAATCCCCTCTCGATTAACCCGTTGCGCCATCTCCAACCCATCAGCAACAGTGCGGAGGATATTTCCCTCCCTATGACAGATTGGCTCAATTACGATCGTAATATCATTCGCTTCTGCGTGATCTGCAGCCATGTCCAGAAACTCCGCAATCTGATCTAACGCGCTCTCTTCTGAATAACCGTCCTCAAGATTGCGAGAGCCACTGCTTCCATAAACGATAATCTCCCCACCAATCTCCTTCGCTCGACGACACGCGGTTTCGACATAGCGCGACAGCCGTGGGAAATCAACCACGTCCCCGACGACGCGCAAATCACCTGGAATAAAACCTGAATACGCCTCCGGCTTCAAAGTTGACTGTGCCACGCGTTCCTGAATCTTTTGAAACTCCGCATCGCTCGCTTCTGGAATGAGCGCATTTCTCACTCCTAATTCAATGTAATCATAGCCAACCGCTGCGAGCCTATCAATCTTTTCGAGCGGAGCGCAAACGCCAAATCTCATACTGTTCTCCTGTCCTTTTAAGGTCGGTTCAAGAATAGATCAACTACCATTTATGCGCTATCTCCAGCGATTTCTCGAACCTTCTCAAAGAAAGCTTTCTTACGTTCTGTATTGAGTCCCCACTGCACCGGTACACTTTGGTAACCGTCGGAGTAGTTATTCTCGCCCGGATCGAAATATCCCCACGACGCATACTCACTGATTGCTGCAACGAAGTTATTAAGCGGCTTATCAAAATCGAAGTGATCGTCCTCATTGAACAGAATCGGCATCGTTCGGTAGCCGGACACCTGCCGTGCTTGCTGAACCATCTCGGCGATCCGGTTGGGATCGCGGACACCGTTGCCGTGCATCAACAAAAAGTCTGATGTTCGCACGACGTTCTCCTCTGAGACCTTTCCGCCGCCGTAGCTTGTCCCGACAAGCAGCCGTCGTCCATCACGGGTTATGCCCTTAACCCGTTCAATCAACTCATGAACCCGGTCCGGTTTCAAAATGTCGTGGAGATATCGCTGTACATTGCATTCATTGTTGACCTCAACGAGGACATTCGTATATCCCTGATCAAAGATCCAGTGCGTAACATTATCTACAGCACGAACAACCGCCGCCTCGTCGCTAACACGCTCATCTTGACCAAAATAGAAATAACCCAGAATCACAACCATTCCAAGTGCATCGGCACGATCGATAATACGAGTCAACCGATCGATATAATCGGGGTTTAAGCTACCATCTGCCTCAATCCCTGTATTATGCCACGGCTGCCCCTTCGAGTATCCCTCCGGGCTTCCACCTTGAAGGTTGATCGTAAATGCCAATAAACCGTAGGATCTCCATTCAGGCATTGCCTCTAAGAACTCTCGCGTGTTCCTTTCCGCATCCCACTCGCCGGTGTCAGGATATGCCCACATGGCGACAGTCTCCGGATTGCGATCATCGAAAACTCCCTGCACCATCCGCGAATTGAGGAGTAATCCCTCAATCTTATGTCCGTTATAGAATCGACCGGGATAGGTTATTTTTCCATTGATGTAAAACGCATCGTCAGCAATACTTATAGCAGTTTGCCTTTCCATATAATCTCCTTTTCGAGTTGTTTGAACAATGCTATTTGAGCACCCTATCGAAACGGCATCGGCACCCTGTCGCCATGCCACGGAAAGGCATAGCTCGGTTGATTCACAAAACGTCGCATCGCTCCCTCCAGTCGAATATTTGTGGAGGGAGGTAGTTGGACTACAAAATACTTGCTATCAACAGGAATGGTATTCTCCAATGCTTTTTCTTGGTCAATTGTCTGAAATTTCACTTGAGTAAATTGGTGTTCCCCAAAAGCACCCGCCTGTACAATCACATTCCGAGTTTCAGTTCGGTTGAGATTCACAAGCTGGATGCCCACCCTGTCAGACTCCAATTTATCAACTAGAGCCGCCACATCCTTCGGAAGCCCCGGACGTGCACGGTCCATGTCGAAATAACGTACCGTCGCACGCAACAGTCCGCCATTGTAGATAGGCTGTGGTGAGCCCATCGTCACCTGTGTGATTCCCTTGGTAACGACAGGGTTCGGGGGCCACCGGTTCTCGGCGATAATCTGCGCGGTATCACGGGAGTCACAACGCATAAACTCGTACATCGCCAAGACGTATTGATACTCCGCCTGTAACCGCTTTTCGGGCCAATCGGGGTTTACGCCGTCGTAGTAGTTAAAACGTGCCTCCAGATTCCCACTGCTCCGGTCACCCGCAACCTCGACTTCATTCCAGTCATTCTCCCTTTCACCGGCACGCAGTCTCGCTATTAGCTCGTAATCCCTTGCCCCCATCGACGCATGATATACACGTGCCAACCACTGAATTCCTCTCGGCTGATATCCCTCCCAACCGTTTTGCGTGATTCGCGTTGGCACAAGCAACTGACCATCTTCCCGCGTCTTAGCAAGACTCAATAAAAATTCAATCTGCGAGCGGATGAATTCCAGATAGCCAAAATCGCCGGTGAGCAACAGGGCACATTCAGCGGCGATGGTCGCGGCTAAAAACGCATTACGGGCAGAATTACGACTGTTCCACCCGTAAAATCCACCCCACCATTGACCGTTGCGTTGCTCGCCTACCTTTCCTGTAGGTCCGACGTTGTCCGGAATAATCCCGTTGTTAGCCCGTGTGCGGTCCATCCACGCTTCCGTGTATTCGAGGACCCACCGCTTATACTTCTCTTCGCTGGTGTAAAGATAGGCATTCGTCATCAGCGCCGTAGCCGCTAAATTATCTGGAATATCGCCGTTAAGAACGACGTCATCGAAAATCTTTAGAATTTCTTCCGCCCGCCCCGGGTTCTCAAACCAGTTCTCCTCTAAATCCTCAACCACCGGATAGAGGTTTGACCGTTGAGCGTGCCCGTGTGCAACGCCACCCGGATAGTAAACCGGATCCAGCAGCACCTTCGCCAGCGCAAGGTCTGCATGAAAACGGGGACCGACGCTGCCATGGAATGGAGAGCGAATAATCTTATACTCAGGGTCATAGTTGGGGGCTTCAGGATCCTCAGCCATATACATCGCTGCGAACCGTTTGGCGCGTCGGATGTTCTCCGGATGGGTTGGATCCGCCAAACCGAAGCAGTAAAAGGACTGATTGCCTTCGCCCATGTGAAACCAGTCGGCGGGACCGTTCAGGTTGTAGTACTCATTGTGGAGTTGCACCCGAAACTCTGGATGTTGCGGCTCATCCTCCCGACGCACAATCCCGTCATCATAAAGCCGGGTAATCGCATTCCATTCTTGGAGACCGATCTCCAGCACCCTCTCATCCGCACCGATAGCGTAAAGGAGTCCTTTGTATGAATGCGCTTCGTATGTATCATCAACATCGTTCACATTATAAGGGGTTCCATCAAGACGACCATACTTCTGCGCCGCCAAATCCACCGCCTTCTCCATGAGGCGGATAAGTTGATGCTCTATCAATGCCCACGCCGGCGGCGTGGAGATCTCTGCCGCCTTGATCGATACCATATTTCTTTGCATGTTTCGTATTGTCATTCTCCAACCTCCAACACACGAAAAAGGCATAAAACGCCGTTCCAGCCTTCTACCTAATTACAACATAGGCATGTCCATTATCTCACATCAACACCTATTTTTCAACGCCAAATCCTGCATTACAATCAAATTTTAATGGCGAGTAAAAAGTTTGACAAAGCTTTGCACATTGGCATAAACTAATATCCATAATGCTCGCTGCCTTTTTCTACACGCACATCTCCTAAGCTAGAGACGCATCGAACGCAAACATTGAACCCAAAACCGTTGAAGTCGAGTTGCCCGCGCTAGAAGGAAAAGAGTGGGGAGCGGCCCGCTTAGAGGCGAATTAAAATGAGTGACACGTCAGATTATCAAACGACAGTCCAGCGGCAAGCTGGCAGGATCGGAGAACTCCACTTACAGCGCAACGGGATCGCACTCCCACCGCTATCAACACCAATTTTATTTCCCGTCCTCTCATTCATGACGAGCACGAGCACAAATGGGGGTGGGATATGGAAATACCTGCTGAAAGACGTTATGAAATACGACGTGCCAATCCTCTCGCAGGTATTACATTTCCTCGATTTTAACCTCAGAGGCAAGCACATCGGCTACTGGCGAGAAAAACCGATGCGCGAACGCTACCGAGAGCCCAACGGCCCCTATGATGCCCCCATGTTTCTGGATTCGGGCGGCTTCAAACTGCTCTACAACGCCGGGCTTTCCCTCTCAGAATTCGGTATCCATAAGGAGACCGAGGCGGATAATATTCTAGACTTCCAACTCGATCTGGGTGGTGATATCATCGCTTCCCTCGATTATCCACTACCGCCCGGTCTCGTCCGCGCCGAAGCCGAAATCCGTATGGATCGGAGCCTTCAGAATGCGTTCCGAGTTGCAGAGAAACTCGCAGCTATGGACAACCCGCCCTACCTGTACATCTGTTGTCACGGACAATCCAGAGAAGATATTCAAATCTACGTCACGCATGTTTTTGAGCGGCTGGTGGGAGCGCTCCCCTCCTTCGGACTTGCAGTCGGCTCGCTCGTACCATTGCGGGGCGACAACGATTCAGAGGTGCTATCCCGGATATGTGGTGTACTCGACGCCATCCCGGAATCAGCACGGGACCGGACACCGATCCACGCCTTCGGCGTTTCTGGCAATCTAACCCCAATACTCGCTTACTTGGGGGTCGATAGTTTTGACAGCACGAGTTACATTCAAGCTGCGCGTAGCTTAAGCTATTCACATCCGGAGACAGGGAAAAAACTAAAGATCCTGGAGTTGGATACGATGGAGTGCACCTGTCGTGTCTGTCGGGAGTCTTCGCTCGAAGAGATGCAACAAGCATTCATGGAAGCAAAAAGCTATCGACTCACCTCAACGGGAAAATACAAAAGCTACTACTACGCCAAAATTGCGTTGCACAATTTTGAGATGGAGGTCAAAACTCTCAAACACATGGTGAAGGGAATTAAAGCCGACAATTCGCTCGCAGCAGTAGTCGATCACGCCTCAAAGGCACGCGGTGTTCGGGACGCAGTTAACTGGTTAATCGAAAACGACAATGATTTTGCAACGAAGATGTCAAAGACCGTGGTCTCCACACCTAAACGTTTGACGACTCAACGGACGCAACCATCGCTCTCGTTGAACTATACTCCCGACTCGTTTTCAATACCCCCAGATTATCAGCCTCCTCCAGAAAAACGGATTCTTTTGACAATCCCTTGTGCTGGCCAGAAGCCGTATTCCCTGTCACGCACCCATTCCATTGTAAACACCACACTCCGCACCGCATTTGGCGGGGATCAGCAGTTCATCCATAAAATCACTCTATCGGGACTTTATGGACCCGTCCCCGAAGAATTTGAATCGCGGGAGGCAGTAGTCCGCTACGACTTTCAGTTGTTGCCTCGGAACGCTGCCCAAATTCAACTCAGCGCAGATAGGTTCAACGCCTATCTCGATCGGCATAAAGCACACTATGAACTGATCGTGGGTTATGCTACAAGCCGTGCCTACCGCAAGGTCTTAGAGCTGGTCGGCAAGCATCACCCGGATTTCATCTTGCTACCAACTAAGCCCAAGCAGAAAAGACTTTCCGAGTTTTTCCGACACATCCATCTCGACGAACTCATAAAAATATTATCCAGTGTATTGGCTAAAAAATCGAAATAGGATTTTAGTTGAATTCCATGAAAACCAAAAGTCATCTGGAAGTTGGCCTGTGTCAGACCTGTCAGCACGTCAAAATAATCGAAAACGCCAATTATAGTCGTTTCTATCTGTGCCTCCTTTCAAACTCCAACCCTGACTTTCAGAGATATCCACGTCTACCCGTGCTAACCTGTCCCGGCTACCACCCCCAGAAGGAAACAACCCGTCAGAAATACCACGCATCCTAACTTGCTTGAAGGAATACTCGGAAATTTCCTATTCTTGACGACTTTGATCTTGAATATCAACCACGTTTCCCTTATAATATTTGATAATGTGTCAAGTTCATATATCCAGTCACCAAACCTACTTCCATACAGAGTTTTCACGCTCAAATATAAAAAGAATATGTAAGGTTTGATGGGTATGCGCTCCACTATTGGATCTTTACACTATTTAACAGATCGCCGCAAGGCAATCAGGGCTTCTTAGGTAAGTAGGGCACAACCATCGTTGTTCCCCGCATACATTAGCCCCAAAAGGAGGACAGGAAATGACAACAGCGGAAATTAAAGCAATGGCTACAGAGTATATTATGAACACATACGGTGAACGCTCGCTGGCGTTTGTCCGTGGAGAAGGGGCTTATCTTTGGGATGCAGAGGGCAAGAAATACCTCGATTTCCTAGGTGGTCTAGCCGTCAACGGATTGGGACATTGCCATCCTAACGTGGTCGCAGCCATCCGTGAGCAAGCAGGGAAACTCCTGCACATCTCCAATCTCTACTACATCGAACCACAAGCCCGGCTCGCGAAAATGCTTATTGATAACTCTGATATGGATCAATGCTTCTTCTGCAACAGCGGTGCCGAAGCCAACGAAGCCGGGATTAAACTTGCACGGAAGTTTACCAGAGACCAAGGCAGAGACGCGTACGAGATCATCACGATGGACAACTCATTCCATGGGCGTACAATGGCAACGATAACCGCAACCGCTCAACCCAAATATCACAAGGGTTTTGAGCCGATGGTTCCGGGGTTCACCTACGTCCCGTACGATGACCTCTCCGCTGTGGAAGCCGCAATCAGTGACAAGACCTGCGGCATCCTTGTGGAAGCGATCCAGTCCGAAGGCGGAGTCAACACACCGGGCAGCGGTTACATGGAAGGGCTGCGCGAACTCTGTGACACACATAATCTGGTCCTCATCCTTGATGAAGTACAAACGGCGATGGGACGGCTAGGTCCACTATTTGGGTATCAAAGTTACGGCATTATCCCGGACATCATCACAATGGCAAAGTCCCTCGGTGGAGGGGCGCCAATCGGTGCGATGCTCGCTAAAGGGCATATCGCAGCAAGTTTTGTCCCCGGCACCCACGCGGCGACGTTTGGAGGAAATCCGCTAGTGACCGCCGCAGCATGTGCAACAGTCCAAACCATCCTCAATGAAAACCTAGGCGAAAATGCGGTCAAAATGGGTGACTATTTGGAAAACAAACTGATGGCATTTAAAGACCAATACCCGATCAAAGAGGTACGCGGCAAAGGCTTGCTGCGTGGGTTGGTGCTGTCTGTTGATGCCAACGCAGTCGCCGCGAAGTGTATCGAAAATGGCTTAATCACGATTTGCACAAATGATTATGTCCTTCGCTTCTTGCCACCGCTCAATATCACCGCTGCCCACGTTGACGAAGCGGTTTCGATCGTCGAGAAATCGCTAGCTGAGACTCTCTAATACAGATGACAAAAGTAACTGAGGGGTGCTCATCGTTACTGTAGAAGGATCATCCGTGCTAGGCAAGCGGAAGCATTGACATGAAGCGAAGAGAGAGACTATTAGCAAAAGCGCGAAATAACCCCAATAGCCTACGCTTTCGTGAATTTGAAATCCTGCTTACTCAATGTGGCTTGGGTTTTCGACCATCAGACCGGTAGCCATCGCATCTCGTATTCACCGCGAGGCTATCGGCTACCAATCCAACCCAAGCGGTCACAAGCAAAGGGGTATCAGGTAAGAGAATTTCTCAGACAACATGCTCAAGGAGATCACAATGAATAACGACATATTCAACGGATTCACCGTAAACATATTTCTTGATGAAGACGGCGATTATCTAGCCCATTTTGTCGAGATGCCCAATATATCCGCATTCGCAGACACACCGGAAGGGGCACTGAAAGAACTCACAGTTGCTTGGCAAGGAGTCAAAGAGAGTTACCGAAAACATAACGACCCCATCCCAAAAGCACCTCCACGGAAAAGGCAAGCGTCTGCACCTTCCCTAGTGTCGGCCGGGACTGTCACACCCCAATAACAAAGTCTTCCATATTGGGTGTTTGATGTATTATCAACATCGGTCAGAAGGTTAGGTGATTTACTCGTTAAACAGAACCAGAAACCGAGCTTTTGCCAAAAACTCGGTTTCTACACATAGGAGAAAAAATAAGACTCAAAAGTATAGAGTCTTTCTTGACACTAATGCCAACTACAAAATCTGTGTTATGGTTGTGGACCATCATCCTCACCACCTGCAACGGGTGTGACAAAACCAAACCCAATGCAATCTTGGAGACGAACAAAGGACGGATCGTTATCGAACTCTACCCCGATGCCGCGCCGAAAACAGTTGATAATTTCGCAACCCTCATCCAACAGGGGTTCTACGACGGGCTCTCCTTCCATCGGTATGTGCCTGAATTTGTAATCCAAGGAGGCGACCCAACGGGTGACGGCACCGGAGGACCCGGGTGGATGATCTACGGCGAATTCCAAGACCCTCAACTTCGGTCGAAAATGCCCAAGCACGAAAAAGGGACTGTCGCAATGGCACGAACGCAACAGCCGAATTCTGCGGGCAGTCAATTCTATATCTGCTTGAATCCAGACTCCAACGGATATCAGCACCTCGAAGGCGAATACACCGCCTTTGGGCGCGTCATCGAAGGGCTAGACGTCGTTGATGAACTTCGACAAGGTGATAGGATGAATAAAGTTACACTCAAGGACTACGAGCCGACAACAGAAAGCGAGAAATAACTTTACGAGAAAGGCAAATAAATCTCATGGAAGAATGGAAAAAGCTCGTTCGGGATACCGTCAATACACCTGAAAAACTTGCTGCTATTTTCGATGTAGATCTCGACGAGATAAAGCGCGTTCACGAAGTATTTCCTATCCGTATCAACCCTTACTATTTAAGCCTGATCGAGGAGCCGGGAGACCCGATCTGGAAACAGGTTGTCCCAGACCCAAAGGAACTGATCCGAACCGGTTTTGAAGAAGACGATCCACTCGGCGAAGAAGATGATAGCCTTGTCCCCAACGTCACGCATCGCTATCCGGATCGGGTGCTGTTTTACGTCAATTACATGTGCCCGATCTACTGCCGATTCTGCACTCGAAAGCGTAAAGTGGGAGATCCGGATTCCATCCCCGACAACAATATCGAAATGGGCTTGGACTATATCCGAAGTCACCCTGAAATCCGTGACGTAATTATCTCCGGGGGGGATTCGTTGATGCTGACGGATCGGAAGATCGATTATATCGTCGGCAGTCTCCGCGCCATTGAACACCTTGAAATTATCCGAATCGGTTCGCGTGTTCCAGTCACTTTACCACAACGTATCACGCCGGAGTTATGTGCGATTCTCAAACAGTACCACCCTTTTTATATTAACACCCACTTCAATCACCCGCGAGAAGTTACGCCGGAAACTGAGAAAGCGTGTGGCATGTTAGTAGATGCCGGTATCCCTGTCGGCAATCAGGCAGTCCTGCTCAAAGGCGTCAACGACGATCCCGCGGTCATGGTTGATTTGATGAAGAAACTCCTCAAAATCCGCGTCAGACCCTACTATATCTATCAGGCAGACCTCGTTTACGGAACAGATCACTTCCGCACGTCCATCAAAACAGGCCTGGAAATTGTCTCCGCATTGCGCGGGCATATCTCTGGGCTCGGTGTACCACACTATGTGGTTGATGCCCCCGGCGGCGGTGGAAAAATCGCGCTCATCCCAGATCCAGTCGTGTCGTTCGACGATGATGAAATCCAGTTGAAAAACTACGAAGGCAACACCTACAGCTATCCAAGCACCTCTTTCTACGATGAGGATTGGTAGGATTTTAGAACCTGTTTGAAAAAGAAAACAAACTCAACCCCGTAGGCGGGGCATCTTGCCCCGCCACGATTAGAAAAGTTAAATCTCATAAAAAAAGAACAGATTATTACATGTGATGAAGAGATCGTCAGTGGAATGCCCGTCTTTGCCGGTACGTGTGTGCCCGTCGCGATATTGATTGATTACCTTAAAGCAGGGGACTCCTTGGAACGTTTTCTGGATGGCTTTCCTACAGTCAAGCGTGCACAAGCCATCGCTTTTTTAGACATGGCTCTCGAAGCTGCCCTGATAGAAGAACCAAGTGTACGCCCTGCTTAGCGCAAAAACGATCGTCTCAATCGGTATTCAACAAATTAAAGTCTTGTTTGTGTTGTCCTTAAAACAAACCGTGCAAAATATGAAAAAACTGCGACTTTGGGCGTTTACACTCCTACTGCTTTCTCCTCTATTGCTGCCCATGAGGGTATCCACTGCCCAGTTGGATATGGATGACAGCGCGATTTCAGGTGATCTGTTTGACAGAATATCCCCGCCAATCACTGACTTTTTTATCTCTGCCCAACAGGTATCTGCGGGACCACCAACAAAAAAAAGTCCCAGAGACTTTATCGGTCGTATCTATGCGCCCAAACCCGAAGATTGGAAAGTGCGTTCTGAAGCGCATCCCATAATAGGCGTGCCCAATACACCGTTACCCCTTCCCTTTGCTGTCGCCGTGCGAAACTTAGACGATGGTTTTCCGCTTAGCGGGCTGCCCATCACGTTTGCAGTCACCGCGGGCGGTGGAACATTTAGTGTGCCCCGCGCCCTAACCGATCACACCAGTATAGCAGAGACCACACTCACACTAGGACCAATCTGCCGCTGGAATTGAGGTGCCAGCGACCTTCCACGCCATCTCCGATACGGAAGCACCACCGATTATAGCAGATGTCAACAACGACGGTGTTGTGAATGTCCTAGACCTCATCTTGATTGCATCCAATTTCGGGCAGTCTAGGCAGAATGATGCAGATGTCAACCGAGATGGGGTTGTCAGTATTCTGGATCTGGTATTAGCTGCGGGCATGTTTGAGGAAGAGGCAGCCGCGCCATCAGCACAATCACAAGTGCCTGAAATACCCACAGCGGTAGAAGTTCAAGGGTGGCTGACTGACGCGAGAGCACTTCAGGTTAGGTATCCCCTCATGAAACGAGGAGTTCTGGTGCTTGAACAGCTCTTGGTATTCTTAACTCCAAGGGAGACGGAACTACTAGCAAACTTTCCAAATCCCTTTAACCCAGAGACGTGGATACCGTATCGGCTAGCTGAGGATGCTTTCGTCACCTTGACCATCTATGACCTAAGCGGTCAGGTTGTCTGCACGCTGGATGTTGGGCATCGGATCGCATCGGCCTACGAAAGTCGGTCAAGGGCAATCTACTGGGCTGGAAAAAACGGATTGGGTAAGCCGGTGGCAAGTGGTGTGTACTTTTACACCCTGACGGCGGGAGGCTTTTCCGCCACACGGCGGATGTTGATACTGAAGTAATGGACAAAATCATTCTCAAAGGCATTCAATTTCACGGCTATCACGGCGTCGCAGAAGCAGAGCGTCAGCTTGGGCAGAAGTATGAAATAGACCTTGAGCTGATGACCGATCTCTCCGACGCCGGCAAAACCGATGACCTCACCCGCACAATCGACTACGCCCAAATTGTCCAACTGGCAATTGAAATTGGAACCCAGCAGTCATTCCAACTCTTTGAAACCCTCGCCGAAACGATTGCGGAGGCAATCCTCGCTCAATTCCAAATCGAGGAAGCCCGAATAACCGTCAAAAAATTATCACCTCCCATCGCACCAACCCTCACCTATGCAGGCGTCGAAATCCATAGAAAGCGAAAGCCAAATGGCTAACCCCGTAATCCCCTCCTTCCATCAGACATCACAGACGGATCCAACCTACCGGGATTTCACGTTCCACGTTTCAGGTTTCATTCTCAGCATCTGCCTTTTTGTGATTACCGGTCAATCCGTCCAAGCAGCTATCCATCGTACAAATCTGTTTAGCGATCTGCATCCGGGCGTCCATATCTATCGGTACGATTGGCGCGAGGAGGGGTGTGTCATCTACGTCGCCGAAATGGATCGCTCCCATATCGACCTCCATTTTGAAGCAGCAATCGCCAGGGACCAGATCCTAGGCAAGGAAACCGTCAGTTCCATCGCACATCGACGCTCACAGCGTGGTGACCGCCGCGTCTTGGTCGCCATCAACGGTGGATTTGGCGTTCTCGGTGATATGAGAGGATATGGAGGCGCGTTGGAAAATCTACATATCCAAGCCGGGGAGTTGTTGACGCAGCCTGCTTCGGATAGAGAGGCGTGTTTCGGCGTAACATCAGATGGCGAATTCTTGATTGGGCCCGTCCAAATGGAAGCTGCCGTGACCATCGGGACATATAACTTCCCACTGGAGTGCATCAACCAAAGATTCCTCGATGGCTGCCAATCCATCCTTTATACTCCCCGCATGGGCGACTCCACACACACGAATCGTAAGCGCGCTTATGAAATTACCTTAACTGGATTCAATTTGCCAATCACACCTAAATACGAGAGCGAGTTTGTTATTGATCGGTTTGGGAAAGGTGGTAACAACCCGATTCCCGAAAACGGTGTAGTCATCTCCTTCCGCTCACGAATCGACAAAAAGTTGGAGACACAGTTAAGTGCAGGAAAACACGGAAAGATCGAAATTGAGCTCAAGCCAGCTATCTGGAATCGCGCAATTCAAGCAATCGGCGGTCGAATCCGACTTGTGAAAAGTGGACGGGTGAACGAAATCCTAGAAAAGCATCACCACGCCCAGAAAAATCACACCCCCGGAAAACGGCAGCGCGACTTGGCGTTGAGCTACGAACCACGCACAGCCCTCGGCTACAATGAACAGAAGTTGATTCTGATTGTCGTGGACGGGCGAAGGGCGGATTATAGCACCGGATTATCCCTATATCGACTCGCGAGCCTCCTTATCGAATTCGGCGCAAAAGAGGCAATTAATCTGGACGGCGGCTCATCAAGCACCTTCGTGGTCGATGGAAAAATCGTCAATCGGCCCTCCGGACAGAGTGAACGTGATGTCCTCAACGCCGTTTTTATTACGGTCAATCAGCCCCGGTAAATGCGATGTAACGAAACCAGATCTTTGATGTAGGGAACAACGATCGTTGTTCCCTACGGAATAGTGGATTCTTGGTAAGGGTTTATTTTAACGCAATTTGCCACCTAAAGCCCCAGTGAACCGACACGTCTCTCAGTAGATCAAGATTTCATCCCACTCAATTTACATCCCACACAACAAAGCACATCTCACCAGATTTGTCACCAAAAGTTTTTCGTAGCCTTACACTCGAATTTGTGATAACATCCCACACAACAAAGAACCTTGAGCCGTCCCGTCTGTATCCAGTCTTCAACAAACAAAACTACCAACCCAAATATAAGGAGCCATAAAATGCCAGACCGAGTTGAACTGAATCCACCCTGGCCTTGGGCGAGCCAATTCCGAATAGCCCAAGGAGTACAGGTAGGAAACACCGTATATGTATCAGGACAGGTCGCCTTCGATCCACAGGGCAATTTAGTTGGCGGGGACGACATGGGGGCACAGGCGCGACAAGTTTTCGTCAATGTTCAATCGGTCCTCGCTGAAGCCGGCGCAACTATGGAGGACGTGGTAAAAATCACCGCCTTTCTTACCGATATGAGCCGCTACGCAGAGTACGCAGCCGCGCGTACAGAGACATTCCCAAACAACATTCCGGCTAGCGCCACGGTCGCCACGCCAACATTGGTGAACAGCGACCTGCTTGTCGAGGTCGAAGCAATCGCCGAGATCGGTTGCGGTGGGACATAGTTGTAAGGCACACTCCACTTTCCCAGAACGGAATTGTCGTATCACCAATAACGGCGCGGTATAGCGCATCTTCGAGGCAAAAAGCAGTGATTCATTGAAGGCCCATTTTTTGACAATGCGAAGCGATAGCCCAACGAAAGACACGTCCATCACCTTCCAAAGTGGCTTAACGCTTAAATCCTGTCTAATCACCCTACTACTCATACCAATCACTGCGTATTGGCTAATCGAACTTGAGGTCGTCCGCTATACTTTCCCGACAATTATTCACCCGTTTTCAAATGTCATTTTCGTCATTTTTTGGCTCCTGCTGATTCGGCATATACTTGTTAAAATCTCTCCAACGCTCGGTCTCTCTCAGCAGGAGCTTCTCACCATCTACATCATGTTGGGGTTCGTTTCCTGCCTCTGTTCGTATGACATGATGGAGATCTTAGTCCCGATTTTGGGACATCCGTTTCGGTTTGCAACCCCCGAAAACGGCTGGCGAGAACTGCTTTTCAAGCACCTTCCCGAATGGCTTACCGTGCGGGATGAAAAAGCCCTGACACCATTTTATAAAGGAGGTACAACTCTCTACGAAGAGGGGTATTTTAAGGCATGGCTCATCCCCGGCGTTGCTTGGATCGCCTTCCTATTTGCACTGATGGTTGTGATGTTGGGACTCACCACCCTGTTGCGAAAGCAGTGGACGGAACACGAGCGATTGACATATCCACTGATTCAACTCCCGTTGGAGATGACCAATCCTAGGTCTAGCTTCTTTAAAAACAGACTGATGTGGCTTGGCTTCGGTATCGCTGCCTTAATCAGTATCGAAAACCTGCTCAATTCAATCTACCCCGCGTTCCCCTACATCCCCGTCAAACGTCAGAACATCCATCAGTTTTTCACGGAGCGACCTTGGAACGCGATGGGCAGCGTAAGGCTCTCTTTCTACCCCTTCGTCATCGGTATCAGCTTTCTTATGCCGCTTGACCTCCTGCTTTCGTGTTGGGTGTTTTACTGGGTTTTCAAAATTGAGTTGATGGTCGGTAATATCATGGGTTGGCAGGGGTTACCACGCTTCCCCTATATCGCTGAACAGAGTTTCGGCGTGTATATTGGGCTATTCGCGGTTGCATTGTGGACAGGAAGGGCGCATTTTACAAGATTAGGACGCCATCTGTTCAGCAGTACCACATCCACGTCACAACTGGATGACTCCCATGAGCCGATGCGGTATCGGTTGGCATTTGCGTGTGTGGTCTTTGGCACGATTTTCTTAACAGTCTTTTCCTATAAAGCAGGTATGCCCCTATGGGTAATACCACTATTCTTTGGGATTTACTTCTTACTGGGGACGATGATTGCGCGGCTGCGTGCGGAAATGGGATTCCTGTGCCACGATTTTCAAAATGGTGTCGATCCGCATCATATGATTATCGACGCCTTCGGGACACGCCGACTCGGTGCTGGTGCCCTCACCGTTTTTACGTTGTACATGCACGTCACTTTCGCAAACCGTACCAACCTGATGCCGCAGCAACTGGAAGCCTTCAAGATTTCGGAACGGCGAAATATTAATCCCCGCCATATCGTCATCGCCATCGTGCTCGCAACACTCATTGGGGCAATCGCAACGTACTGGCTTTTGTTGGACAACTACTATCGACACGGTGCCGAATCGGGATACTACATGGGCCCAACCACAGGACGGGGCTGGATTTATCACCGACTTGAAAGCTGGCTGAACTCCCCTCAAGAGCGAGATGAACCCGCGCTTGCCTTCATGGGTGGCGGACTCGGTATAGCGGTAGTCCTGATGTTGCTGAGAGGGCGTTTCTTGTGGTGGTCGCTCCACCCCCTCGGCTATGCAATGGCGGATAGTTGGGGGATGTACAATCTATGGAGTTGCCTATTCGTCGCTTGGGCGTTGAAGGCAGTCATCCTGCGCTATGGGGGTCTCAATGCCTATCGACGCGCTATCCCCTGCTTTTTGGGGTTGGCGTTGGGAGATTATCTGTTAAGCAACATCTGGGGAATTTTGAGTATTCTAACCAATACACCTTTATACCAATTTTTCCCCTAGCCCGCTTGTCTTTTTATCAAATTTAACGGAAACGAAGGTGTAACCATGAAACTAAGCTGTATACCCGTTTCGCTCTACGAAGATATTTTTAGCGGTGAAAAATCAGTCATTGATTGGATCCGTTTCGCCAATACTCTAGGGCTGGAGGGAGTTGACTTCAGCATAAAATTCTTCCCGAGCCGAGATGAGGATACCCTTAATGCAATCTCTGAGGAAGGGCAAAAGATTGGTATTGAGTTTTGCGCTGTGGCGTGTTATCCTGATTTTACACATCCGGACGCAGATCAACGCGCACTAGAAATAGAACAGATGAAAGCAGACATACAACTGACAGCGGCACTTGGCGCCAAATACGCCCGCGTAACCGCCGGACAGAATCACCCCGGCACGGATCGGTCAGAAGGAATCCGATGGGCAGTGGATGGACTCCGTCAAGTCGTCGATGAAGCAGATAAGTTGGGGGTAACTTTAGTCTACGAAAATCACACAAAAGGTGCTCCCTGGCACTATTGGGACTTCTCACAACCTAGCGATATTTTCCTAGAAATTCTCAACAGCCTTGCGGATACGTCTCTCAAGGTCTGCTTTGACACCGCAAATTCGCTTGTTCTCCGAGAAGATCCAATAGCGCTGCTAGAAGCCGTGATAGACCGAGTGGAAGTTGTTCATGTGTTTGACATCCGTACCCCAGGTGAATTCGAGACCGTCCTTGTTGGCACGGGAGCATCACCTATCAAACAGGTTTTCTCCATTCTGAAACGAAACGGCTACGATGGCTGGTTAAGTATTGAGGAGGCAAGTCGTACAGGAGAAGCCGGATTTGAAAAAGCTGTCCCCTTCGTTCGCCGTGCATGGGAGGAGGTCTCATAGCATAAAATGAACATTATCTGCATTTGCTTAGACACATTTCGAGCCGATATCATCGGCTCCGGCAAAAAGTACAGCCACACACAGACGCCCAACCTAGATGCCTTTGCAGCCGAAAGCATTCGGTTCACACGGGCATTTGGGGAAGGTCAACCCACACTTCAGATTCGCCGTGGACTGTTCACTGGAATGAGGAGTTTTCCGTGGCGATTCAACTTCGACCGCCGGGGACATTGGCACCACGCACCCGGTTGGCATAAAATCCCTCCAGAGCAAGATACAATCGCTGAAGTCCTACTAGAGAGAGGCTATCTGACAGCCTTGATTGCCGATACCTATCACATGTTCAAACCTACAATGAATTTCTCACGCGGGTTTGCTCACTTGGACTTCATCAGAGGACAGGAATCGGACAACTGGCGAAGTGGCGATCCCCGTCTGATTGAAGATCAACTAAGACAGCACGTCAGGGAACCGATTGACTGGCAGCGCCACGCAGGTTTGGTCAACTACCTACTCAATCAACGACATCGGCGCTCTGAAGATGATTACAGCTGCGCTCGTGTATTTCGGTCCGCCTGTGAATGGCTCGACGATAATCACACGGTAGGGCCGTTCTTCCTATGGATAGACAGCTTTGATCCACACGAGCCGTGGGATCCACCACCCGGCTATGCAGATGCATATCTCCCCGACTATTCGGGCAAAGACTTCATCACGCCAGGCGCAGCATCTGAACAGGGCGATCCAACGGAAGATGAACTCCGCAGGATCGAAGCGCTCTACCTCGGCGAAGTTACCTTCGTCGACAAATGTATTGGACGCCTGCTCTCCAAAATAGAGGAGTTAAAGCTACGCGATGACACGCTGGTGGTAGTTCTCTCCGACCACGGCACCCAACTTCGTGATCAAGGACGTTTCGGAAAAGGTCCCGACCAGCTGCACCCATTCAATACCCAACTGAATCTGTTGATTCGCCATCCAGAACGACAACAAGCCCAGGAGGTTGATGCGTTTGTTCAGAACCACGATCTGATGCCGACCTTGCTACATCAGCTTGGCATTCCATGTGATTGGACAGACGGGGTGGACTTCTGGCAACTGGTGACAGGTGAAAAATCATCTATCCGCGACCGAATCATAATTGGTTGGGCAAATTTCGCAACAGGCAACGCACGGGGTCGCGTGAGCGTAAGAGATGAACACTGGAACTTTTGCACCGCCGTCGGTTATGACGATTCGGACGGTGATGAACTCTTCAACTTGGTAGATGACCCCGCAGAAATCCATAATGTAGCAGAGAATCATCCAACTGTGGTCAATGCTTGCCGCACGGAAGTAGAAGGATTGCTTGGCCAACCTCTACCGGGGCGTATGATTGAGGTGTGCGATCCGGCACCGGGACCGATGACGCACTGGCTACAGCAAAAACTCCAGCAATTCAACTGACAAGCCAAGGGAATTGAACGATGACCAAAGCACTCCAATCCGGTCTCCTCACCGAATCGAATATGGCACTGTTCGCTGACTATTATGAATTCACCATGGGCAAGGCGGATTTTGACAGTGGGAACAACGCAATCTGCACTGAGAACTACTTCGTCCGCTTCATTCCGCAGGGCGAGTATATGATTACGGCAGGACTGGAGCAGGTGATCCACTACATCTTGAACCTGCGCTTTACCGATGCAGATCTCAAATGGCTGAAGGAAAGCAAGGCGACGCCGGATATGAGCGATGATTTCCTTGATTACCTGCGTCACTTCAAATTCGATGGCGATGTCTATGCGGTGCCTGAAGGGACACCCGTCTTCGCAAACGAGCCGCTGATCAATGTAACAGGCAGATCTATCGACATCCAGATCTTCGAGACCTATCTCCTCAACGTGATGAATTTCCAGACGTTAATCGCCACGAAAACCGCGCGGATTGTTCATGCAGCACGCGGACGCACCTGTTTCGACTTCGGAGCGCGCAGGGCGCATGGGCGAGATGCCGGCATTCTGGCTGCACGGGCATCATTCATTGGTGGTGCTGCCGGTACGTCCCTCGTCATTGCGGGTCAATACTTCGACATCCCTTACGTCGGGACAACTGCACACAAGTTCATCATGGACCGTTCGTCTGAACTAGCGGCGTTTCGAGACTATGCAAAATCTTTCCCACACAACACCCTCCTCCTGATCGACACCTACGATACCATTCAAGGCGCAAAAAACGCCTGTATTGTTGGAAAAGAGATGCAGGCAAGAGGTGCACAACTGAGAGGGGTTCGGCTTGATAGTGGTGATCTGCTAACACTAAGCAAGGCGGTGCGAGCAATCTTCGACGAGGCGGGGCTGCACGATGTACAGATCTTCGCTAGCAACGACCTTGACGAATTTCAGATTGATAAACTATTGGCTGCAGGTGCCCCGATTGACGGTTTCGGCGTTGGCACCCGTTTGGCAACGGGAGCAAATTTCAACCCGCTCACCGGTGAAGGTGGTCCATCGGCGCTGCCCGGTGTCTACAAGCATGTCGAGCGAATCGAGGACGAGAAGGCTACTGTCACCATGAAGTTAAGCGAGGAAACAGGCAAATCAACCCTTCCCGGCAGAAAGCAGCTCCATCGCATATACGATGATGATGGAAATTACGTTAAGGATGTGATCGGTCTCTGGGAGGAAGATCTCCAAAACAGTGAGCCGCTGCTCGTGCCGGTAATTAACAAGGGTGAGCTAGTCTATTCATTCCCTGACTTGGCTGCGATGCAGGCAACAGCAAAAACCGAGCTAGCGAGGCTGCCCGTATTCTATAAAAGATTGACGAAGGCGGACGAATATCCTGTTGTTTTGAGTGCGGGATTGGAGGATTTATTGGAGAAATTGACACAAAACAGGCAACATTGATATACTTTTCAATAAGTAATAGGCCTTACGCAGTTGAGTGCTCAAAACCCTGTAGTTCGGCGATGAATCGCCGCAGAACACAATGTCCAACACCCGATGAATCGGGTAACTACAGTGGGAGCACCATCAAGGAGTGTGTAGGGAATAACGATCGTTATTCCCTACGGAAGTGCGTAACTTCTAAGGTAAATTGACTTAGAACCTGTTTGAAAAGTCATTTGATTCAGCATATCTTCAGAATAGACGGAGATATACCGCCTATTCGTATTCAAACTTGGGAGGGTATTCAGAAGGGTATCCAGAAACATGAGCAGTAAACCCAAATGCATTATCGTCACAGGCCGTCCGGGCTCAGGGAAAACAAGTCTATCCAAGAAACTCGCTGAACGACTGTGGATGCCGGTCATCAGTCGCGACGAAATCAAGGAGGGCTATGTCAACACCCATGGTGTCAAGCACGATCAACTTCCACCGGACACCAATGGTGTGGTCACCAATTTCTTCTTCGAGATAGTGAATCAGTACCTCGCCGGTAAGATCTCTGTCGTCATAGAAGCGGCCTTTCAGCACAAGGTCTGGGAACCAAGGATGCCCAAAATCCTTGAATTGGGCGATCCTTTCATTGTTGTATGCTCCGTTGACGGGATGGTGGCAGCAGAGCGCCATCTCCAGCGCGGCCTGGAGGATCCAAGCCGGGAGTTCTACCACGGCGATAAGCGCGTTGAAGTCTACAGGAAAACTGGTGTAATGTCGCCCCCTGGTAACTATATGGCGCCAGATTTCAACGTGCCCACAGTTCATGTCTCAACAGAAGGGCAATACTCACCCAGTATAGATGAGATTGTGAACCTTGTTTTGCAAATATGATTGTTTCTTTGAGTTTGGGTTATGTTATCGACTTCACGAACAAACGTGACAAGGCAAAAAAATCCTGTCTGGCTTGCACCAAGAAGTATTATTGTATTGAGAGATGAAGCTAGATATGAGTGGTTACACGGTATTGCCCCTAGAAAATCAGACCAGTGGGATGGTCAAACCTACGAGAGGCAGCGTAGGCTATCGCTAACATTTAGAAAGGTGATTCTCGAATAATCGTCAGGAGGTAACTGATGCTCGAAAAATTGTTCCGTTTGCAAGAGTCAGGAACAACTGTTAAACGTGAAGTTGTTGCAGGCTGTACAACGTTCATGACATTGTCCTACATTATCTTCGTCCAACCGGCGGTGCTGTCGGCGGCGGGGATGGATTCCGGCGCAGTGATGGCAGCAACCTGCATCACTAGTGCATTGGCAATGGTGTTGATGGCACTGCTCGCCAACTATCCAATCGCCCTTGCGCCGGGGATGGGACATAACTTCTACTTCGCCTTCACGGTCTGTCTCACCCTCGGCGTATCGTGGCAAAACGCGCTCGGTGCCGTTTTCATCGCAGGGGTGCTGTTTATCCTGCTCTTCTTTGTCGGTTTGCGTGAAAAAGTGATGACTATTCTGCCCGTTTCGTTGAGGAACGCCATCCCTGCCGGAATTGGGTTGCTCATCGCGTTGGTAGGCTTGGAATGGGCGGGCCTTATCGTCGACCATCCAGCAACCTATGTCACCCTCGGCGATCTGAAATCACCCCCGGCACTCCTCTCGCTGTTCGGAGTGATCGTGATAGCTGTCCTGTTTGCTTTGAAAGTGCGAGGCGCAATCCTGATCGGCATTATTGCCTCAACCATTGTTGGACTCATCACCGGCATGGTGAAATTTCAAGGGGTTGTTTCCGCACCGCCGTCCATCGCTCCCACCTTCCTCCAACTCCAGATCCCGAACATTCTCGTAGACCCGAAGATGATTTCGGTCATTTTTATCTTCATTTTCCTGGATCTGTTCGATACCGTTGGAACGTTGGTCGGTGTCGGCGAACAAGGTGGATTTATGGTCGATGGCAAGCTGCCGAAAGCCAAACAGGCACTGCTCTCTGATGCGGTCGCCACAAGCGCAGGCGCCCTGCTCGGCACATCAACGGTTACCAGTTACATTGAGAGCGCGTCGGGGATCTCCGCAGGAGGGCGCACAGGCCTAACCAGCATCGTGACAGCGGTTCTGATGCTGCTCGCTCTATTCTTCAATCCACTAATCAAAATGGTAGGCGCCGGATACCCCATCAGTGAAACTACGTCCCTCTATCCCATAGTTGCCCCGGCACTGATTATCGTCGGAAGCCTTATGCTCAAAAATGTGGTCTCCATCGATTGGGACGACACGACAGAGTCTATCCCAGCATTTCTGACCCTGCTGCTGATGCCCCTCACGATCAGCATCACGGAAGGAATCGCGTTTGGGTTCATCTCCTACGCCCTACTAAAACTGGTCACCCGTCAAGGGAAACAGGTGCACTGGCTGATTTACCTGTTCGCAGTGCTTTTCGTGGCGCGATACATCTGGCTCATCTGATCGCCAGAGAAAAATATACTTCAACCATTTCTACCTACTATGCCTCCATTTCGCCGGATCGGTGACATCGGTGATGTTTACGTGCCGACCCAATTTCGAGAAATTGCCGCAGAAGACGCTTCATGGAAGCTGTTCACACGCAGCGAACTGGGACAATTCGATCGAATTTTCACCCACCTGCGCCGCGGTGGCGTAGCAATCCTGTCCGGCGACTGGGAGCAAGTGACGAGGGTCATGGATTACATTGGACGGAAAAAGGATGAGATGATTCGTCCATCCCGCGAAGGTGGGCGGGACAGAAAAAGGTCGGGTCGGGACAAAGACAGATGGCAACCCCAAATGGGAAGCGAGAAACGCAAATCACATTCGGGGTTGGGGAGTGTAAATCCCACACAAGAAAGGGAAAAAGCACTGTCGCGCTTGATGTGCTGGGCAGATCCAACCGGCACCTTACAAGTAACCCCACCGCCAAGTCTACCCTATCTCCTTGAATGGATTGGCGAAAATCAGGGCGCAAGTGAAGGACGACCGTTTCTAATACCCATCGCCAAGATTCAGAATATTCAAAGGGCACTTGCAGCGACTTATCCGATTCGTGCGCTCGGGGTGCCGCTGGTTGCCTCCGACAACGTGCTTCCACCCCATTCTCAGGAAACGATTGAACTGTTCCAGCAGGGATTGCAAAGCGTTAAACCGCATCTACCGCACAGTACAACGGTGCTCGATATGGGTTGTGGGTGCGGGTGTCTTACACTGCTCGCTGCGCAGGAAGTGGGAGATTTGGGAGTGAAAATCTACGCGTCGGATCTGCTGCCCGAAGCGGTTGCGACAACCCGCCTCAACCTTCTGCGTTTCACCGATAAGCGCAATGCTCCGTCACAAATCCAACTCATGCCGGCGGGCGACCTTTTCCAGCCGGTGTCAGCACTTCGTTTCGATCTGATTATTTTCAATGCACCGTGGGTGGTTTCGCGCCCGCGGACCCGAGCAGAGATCGCCATCCACGACGAAAAACAACGGACCCTTCGACGCTTTTTCGACGACCTTCCCAGTTACCTCAACCCAAGAGGTCGAGTGCTGATTGGGTATGCAGATGCCTCCGGCAAAAAAGCCGTTGCGCACCTCGACGCAATGATCAGCTCTGTGGGTTTAACCGTCTTGCACCGATTCAAGGAACGGGTGGCGACCCATAGAACAAAGCGGAAATGGGAAAATATCACGGTTTATGAACTGGTCAACGAAAAGTCAGACGCCTAAACCTTGCCGAATAAAATTCCGACTGGCTTTGGCACATTCCAATGGAGTCTTATCTCCCATCGGACCATTCTGCTCCACCGTAATCCAGCCCGAATAACGTTTCTCCCTCAGAATCCGAAACACGCCTTCATAGTCGCAGTCGCCAGCGCCAACCTCTGTCCTTAAGTCGAAATCCTCGCACCAATCCTTAAACTCCAGAAAATCGATCCGATCCCAATTTCGCTCAAGGAAGATGGACGCGCGCTGTTCCACCGGATGCCCCACAAAATCCTTGGTCGCGTGTCCGACATCCAAGAAACCGAAGAACTTGGTGGGATCTGTTTTGTGTAGCAACTCCTCAGTCTCCTCCAACGTCTCGCCGGTGTGATGGGTGTGATTGTGGAAGCAGGCACGAACGTCATACGTCAGCGCAATCTCGCCAATTTGGTTTAGCAGGTCAGCGATTTCGTTCATGTCTGCCCCCTTCTGTGCCAAACCACCTATCGTGACCAGATGCTTCGCACCGAGCTGCTGCATAGCCTCACAGACACGGTTGACCCTATCGAAGTCACGGTCTATGACCAGATCAACACTTACCACGGGGAGTCCACGATCTGTTATCCGCTCGAGAAAGTCCGTCTCCTTAATAAGCCGAAGCAGCACCCTCTCAAATGTGGCAACACCCGTATAGCCCGCTGTCGATACATCGTCAATCCAAGCAGGCATCTCTTCGTTAGGCAGATCGCCACCCCACATCAGACTCATACACGCGAGTTGAATATCAAGCGTTTCGCTCATATTTACTCCAATCGGTACAGTTGTTCAAATCGGATTAAATTGAATTCTCGACTACAACTTTTTATCACGAAACCTCCTCGACAATCGTACCTTCAATGCCTCGATGGCCATCCGAATAGACATAGTAATACACCACCAACACACGACCGTCTTCAAGTTCAACTGACCAAGGATAACCGCAATCGGAATCGTGCGAATCGCTTCGGATAACAAGCACCGGTGCGGTGTCCAAGTCACTTCCCTCCGGTTCGAGGATACGTGCTAGGCAACCCCGCTGTCCGGGCCAGCGTGTCCCGACAGTGGTGAAGATACGCCCATCCCGCAGTCCAAGCATGTGACCGGGGCAGCCGCGGATTGCCGTCTGTCGCCACGGAGACCATGTTTCCCCACCGTCGGTCGATTCCACTAACGCGAGGCACACCTCGCGGCTAGCTGCACCGGGCCCAGGGTGGCATCGAAAGAGAACGATAATCTTTCCACTAGGGGTGAGATGGATGGCAGGCTCACTGAAGTGGGTAACAGGGTCTTCCGCAATCCGCCCACCGTACTCCCACGTCCTCCCCATATCCCTTGACACCCGCAACATACCAAAGAAAGGCATTGAGCCGTCCGGATGATCGGTCGCCTTGCTCGGTAAGAGCAAACGTCCGTCGGGCATCTGTATCAACCCGCTCCGGGCAATCCCCGAATGAGACGCAGGATGCCCCCACACGGCATCAGGCAATGGTGGGAAGCGTACCGGTTCGGTCCAAGTGTGCCCATCATCCTGGGAACGCACCCAGAATGGGATACCCGCGTGAGCATCCCATTCGCCACCTTCGCGCTCTTCAGCCTCGGGAACTAGCGCAACATTGGAAGCGTGAAGGAAGATGCTCCCGTCCGCAAGGGTATGCGTACCGAAGTCAAGTACACCGCCCAACGGATCGATGGTAACCAAGTGTTGATCACTCCAAGTTTGCCCTTCATCCTCTGAGCGACAGGCACGGACATCAAATAACGGGTGACTGTGGTGAGAATAACCCACGAACGGTGAACGATGAAACAGAACTAACAGATTCCCACTGGGTGTACGCACTAGGTTGGGGTGGGCACCGTACCAGCCCTCTTCACGATAAATCGTTATATGGTCTACAACGCGCCAACTCATTCGACCTTTCTCCTTTGCACCAATTGAAATCTCCAGAAAATCAGATGTCTAAATCTAAAGGACTTTTTGGTAAAGAAATCCTGCGGAAATAGGTCTCTGCCACAATTTCCTGAGACTATATCTTAACAGATGTCTGCTCTTAAACCGTCCCTAATTGTACAAAACCGGTATTTCTTGCGTTTGAGTTTCGTGATAATTCGGTCTGTTGCTTCGAGTGTACCCGCACGGTCCGCATGTGCATTTTCCGCTTTTCCATCATGTAATACAATTATTGAACCGGGCCCTGTTTTTTTTAATACCCTTTGGGCAATTCTATCCGGATTCTGGGTAGTCCAATCCCAACTCCACACATTACAACTAATATGTGCTCTATCAGCTTTCGCGAGAAACCATGCGACTGGCAGAAATCTTGTTAACATCGGTGCACGAAACGCGATCTCACCCGCAGCCCCTAACTGTCGAAGAAGGCTGTCCGTGCGTTCAATTTCTCGTCGAATACGAGCAGGCAACCGGAAACCCAACACAGGATGGCTATAGGAATGATTACCAATCTGATGTCCCTCAACGATGACGCGGTGCACCGTTTGGGGATGTTTTTCGATCCGATTTCCAATCATGAAGAATGTAGCTTTGACCTTGTGTTTGGCGAGCACATCAAGTAACCGATCGGTGTAGGGCGGATGAGGCCCGTCATCGAAGGTGAGCGCGACTAACCGTTGCTCCGTGTCCAAACGAATAACATTCTTCCCAAATGGTGGCTTAAAGAAGAGCCGCAGTAACATCATCATTACAATTCCTACCACAGCAGTGATTACTAAACTCATAGGAGATGTTTTCTCTGTACCAAAAACCGAGGATTATCCAATGGGACGACTATGGCGATATACATGATTCAAAGATTTCATCTTTCGTATTGTTGGCAGCTTCCACCATGGAATGTATGGATACTCGTGATGTTCCCAATGGTATCCGAAGTGATAGCAGGTGATAAACGAACAGAACGTAGAATACGCATTGCTCTGTGCACGGTGCGGATTGTTATATCCACCTGCCGGCATTCGGTGTGGTAAATATGTCCCGAAATAAAATAACTGTACCGTGCTAAGTAGCGCAGGAGAGACCCAAAACAGAACCAAGTTGAAGCTAGAGATAGCCAAACCATATTCCATGATTTGAAATGCAATCGCCATCCCAATTACCTGTTTCCAACTCAGGTAGGTTTTCATAAAACAGAGATACCACACTAAAAAGCTACTGTGTTGTCCATCGTGAAAATCTGGGTCCGTATCGCTTGCAGGTGTTCGATGGTGTTCCCAATGCTTTTCTTGTAATTTGCGATATGAGAATAGTGCGTATAGCCTGACAGCAATTGCGCCGATTATATTGTTGACCCATGGATGAGTCGGACAAACTGTACCGTGCATCGCATCGTGCGCCGTAATGAACAGACCGGTATAAAGAAATGTCTGACAAACTATGCACACAGGTATTAGCGCAATGTTGATATCAGCCACATTGAACGTGAGTAAAATTGAGAGACTCAATCCCCATAGTCCTATAATCGTTAACCCAATGAATAAGCCTTTTTTTGTTGATTTCATACTTTTAACTTTTCAGGCATACCAATCCGAAATAAGCGAGTTGAGCAAAATAAAAATGAAAGGCGATTCGGGGTAACGAGCGATGGAACAAACCAACTCGTAAACCGATCGTCGTAAAGATAAAACTCAATCCAAACCACGCTAGATAGTTCTGCAAAGGAATGTGGTCATTCACCCATATCCAGTAGTTCAATTTTACTGCCGCAGGCTCCAGCAATAGGTCGAAACAAACCATTAACAATGCAACAAAACACGTCAACTTAACAAGACTCCTAGCTACGGATTTCGGTGCAATTGTTTGGGCAACAGCCATTGAAGCAATAAGCATTACAAACCAAGCACCTCCAATAGAGATTGGCACACCATCAATTGACGGACGTAGTGTTTGTCCATATACATACGAACCAAAAATCTTACCTGTCCGTACACCAAGCCATTCAATTCCAAAACTAGCGATAATAATACCTACACCCCAGAGGGCCAGCTTTAGCCTTTCACGCTGTGAATATATCTGCCAACATTCCCAAAATAGCCAAACACCTAAGCCAAACATGATTGGCGAAGCAAGTGCTCGCATAACCTCTTGGAAAACGTTGAGCATGTGCCACAGTCCACCTGCGCCTAAAAATAGATATAGCACCCCTATTTTTACTCTGTTCACTACGACACCGGATGCCTAAGCCTATATCGTATAATAATGATACGCATTTGCTCGCTTTTCACAATTTATCATGTATCGACTTGCCCAACTGCAAGTCGATCTGTCGTCCCTTCCATTCCAAGCGACCACGTCTAGCTTGATAGAATGAATTAATCCCAATCAGCAATGTTAGCAAAACACCAAACGGATGCAAAATCACACTTGCAAAGAAAGGGTGTTTATATTTGACCGATAGTATCAGTCGCATCGTAACGTTCATGATGATCGCAACGAGGGAAAGTGCTGTAAATGGCGCGAACCAGACAGTACCGTAGGGCAGAACACACGTGGTAGACAGCAGCAGAATTAAGACAAAAAACGGGATCGTCCGGTAGCTTACCAATCCAAAAAGATTCTTGGAAAATCCGTTCCATACTTCGCTGAACGAATGATACATTCTGCAAGATACCATCTGAGTGCCCGCCAATGTTAAGATTTTAATACCTCTCTTTTTTGCCAATCGACTTAACTCAACGTCTTCAACAATTCGATTCGATAATGCCTCATGTCCACCAATTCGTTGATACGCTTCACGAGTGAAAACAATCCACAGACCACTCGCGGCAGCAAGCGACGGTGAACGACTCAAATATGTAAGCCATAGTGGAAGTCCGGCGTAAACGAACATATCAACCACCGGAACCACAAGTTTTTCCGCCAAGGTCCGTGTCACCTTCTGTGGAAACGCTGACAATAGTCCCAGCTCTAACTTCTGCATATAAGCGATACTATTCGCAATCGCAGTTGGAGCGGGACGGTTATCCGCATCGGTGAAGATGAGTATCTCTCCACTCGCATACTGACTCAGTTGATGGCACGCCCAGTTTTTTCCCGTCCAGCCCGATGGCAGGGGTTGGCCCTGAATTGCTTGAATGTTAACATATTGTTGACTCAACTCCTTGATGATGGATTCCGTGTGATCTGTCGACTGATCATCAAGAACGAGAATCTCAAAGTTATCGTACTTTTGAGCCAAGAATCCTTCGATACAAGCACCGATGTTGGCTTCCTCGTTTCGAGCGGGAATCAGCACTGAAACACGGGGTTCGTTCCGGTAGTTATTGGCTTTTTTGAGCATCGGTGCAGTTACGGCATTGAACAAAGTCACTATCAAGCAAATCAGTAGCAGCCCAGCCGAGATAATCAGCCATGTAAATAGTATCATATCTACCTTTCAGGAAAGCAGATTTAGTCCCTCTTCTTCACAAAGAATCCGTAATGCCAATTCATCCAACAACACTGTTTCAGTCTTTTCAAGCCAATCCATCCCGCAAAATGTTTCTGTGTCAAATAGATTCACTTCCCCGCAAAGAAAAAAGGCACTTGGACATCTTTCACCGAGAAATTCCGTACGAATTGCCAATGGAAGTACAGCGACCTGCTTGCCGTACTTTTGTAAAATCCATTCAACGCCTCGCTTGTAACCGAGGGGTCGCGTATGCCACGGTAATAGTTCGCCTTGAGGAAAAACAGAGACCAGCGACATCTGTTGGTTCAATAACTCAACGGTGTATGCCAGCGATTCGACGATACCCCGCCGATGGCCCGGCTCGATTGAATAAGCACCAATCTTCGCGAAGAACCAGTATTTAGATAGCTGTTCCTCAAGCATCATCAGATAGGCGGTACGACGAAAAATCCGTTTGTTGAGCAGATACACAAAGAACCCGTCCCACCATGTACTGTGGTTTGGCAACAACAGCAACGGTAAATCGTTGGGAATTTCCGGCGGTGTCCCTAACAGTTGAATCGTATCAAAATGACGCTTGAAGAGCCACTTAAGGTAGGGATGGAAGATGAGGTCCGCCCAAAGGCGGTGCTGTGCTCGAATCATCTATTTATTCCAGAGTGCATCGGGCATAGTTTCTCCCACGCCGATAGAACGTTCATCCTAAGCACCTCGTGTAACAGAATCCCAATTTTTTGAATGGGTGGCACAAATACTCGGCTTGTGAATGGATTATAGTTTCGCGCTTCAATTTGCCTCAAGATACCACGGTAAATTTTAGCAGCCGAATAGATCGCATACTGTGATTCCGTCTTGAGTAGAGAGATGCCGGGGATCGCTTCAGAATAATAACGATCTGCCCGTTTAATTTGGAACTTCATAAGTGCACGTAATTGAGGCGTCATCTTCTCATTTAAGATGTCTTGATTCGACACACCGAATACCGATAAATCCGCCTGTGGCAGATAGATCCGTCCCATCTCCTTATCCTCTTTGATGTCTCGCAGAATATTGGTCAGTTGCATCGCAATCCCGAGTAACTTCGCGTATTCAAAAGCACGTTTGTCTTTATACCCAAGGATATGTGTCATCATCAGTCCAACAACGGAGGCAACCCGATAACAAAAAAAAGTGAGTTCATCAAATGTTATGTACCGTGCCTGTTGGATATCCATAGTAACCCCCTTGAGTAGATCGAGGGGGTATCCAATAGGAATCCCATACCGCCTGGCAACAAGAATAAAGGCACGAACGACCGGGTGCTCGGACTCGCCGGTGTTATAGGCAATTTGCAATTCTTCTGTCAAGAATTCGATCTCTCCAAAGATTTCCGATCGAGTTCGCTGACGTGGTGTGTCGATCAGATTGTCACAGTGTCGGCAGAAACCGTACAACGCGTATGTTGCCCACCGACGATCAGCGGGAAGTATTCGTGCTGAGACATAAAAGCTTTTTGAATAGTATGCGGTTATTCTACGAGCGTACTCAAACGCAGCTCGATCTTCGTCTGTTAGCTTCCACGATCTCATGATATAATCTCCTCCCTCAATTGATTCCTAAACACTGAAGACTATCCTAATCCAAGTTGCTAGTATCTTAGACACACCTACAGGTATTGGATCAAGCGGATGAGTTGGGTTAGAAATTCGTCCCACCAGCCATCAGGACACAAAATATCAAAATAGACGGAGACCCAATCTATCCTATCAAATCCTTGATAACCAACTTTACCGTTGTTTCTGCTGTTAGCAGCACGCCAGGCACTCCTGCACCGGGATGGGTGCTTGCTCCAACGAAGTAAAGTTGCTCTATATCTTCACTTCGGTTATGTGGCCGGAAATACGCTGTCTGCGTTAGTTTTGGCTCAACTCCCCATGCGCTGCCAAGATGACTATTCCGATGTTGTTTAAAATCCAAAGGTGTGAACGTTTCAATTACCTCAATCGAAGTACTTAAATCTGTCAATCCAAAGTCGTTCTCCAAAAAGGTCAGTACCTTGTTAATATACACTTTCTCCATCTTTTCCCAGTTGATCCCACTCTCCAAATTCGGTACTGGAATCAGTACATATATGCTCTCACAATCTTCCGGTGCCATCAACGGATCCGTTTGCGATGGAATGTGTAAATACATTGAAAAATCATCTGGAAGAATCTTATTATCAAAAATGTCATCTACCAACCCTTTGTACCTCTCAGAAAGAATTAGCGTATGATGCTGCAACTGTGGATACTTTTTACGAACACCAAGGTAGAGCAAAAATGCACTCATCGAATATTGAGTTTTCCTGAGTTTCTTGTAAGACCATCTCCTACGATGTTCGGGCTCAATAAGTTCTCCGTAGGTGTGCACCAAATCGGCGTTGGAAATAATACCATCTGCCTCGTAAAATTGTCCGTTTGCTAGAACGCCTTTTGCTTGCCGATCTTCAACAACAATTTGCTCCACTTCTGCATCGTTTTCAACAACACCGCCGAGTTCTTTGAACACGCTCTCTAATGCCCGCACAAGGTTGTACATCCCACCTTTGCAGAACCAGACACCCCCTGTCTTCTCAAGATAAGGAATCATTAAGTAAACAGCTGGTGCCCGGAACGGATTGCCACCTATAAACAACGGATGAAACGAAAAGGTGAAGCGGTGACGTGGGTCATCAAAATACCTCTTAACGAAGTTAAAAGCAGGTGTCAATGCTCGCAGTCGCAAGGCACGCGGCAGAAAACCAAGCATAGTTTGCAAATCAAACGGAATTGAGCCTAAACCGTCTGTGATAACAGCATCGTAGAGTTGACGGGTATGCGCCATGAAATCGTCGTAGTTTCCAGCATCTGCCCTATTGAACTGCGCCATCTGCTGTTTCATCCGCTCGGTATCATCCGTATAGTCAAGCGATGAACCATCATGGAAATAGATGCGATAAAACGGATCCAGTTTGACTAAATCAAGGTAATCTTCCATCCGCACACCGGCGCATCTAAATACTCGCTGAATCAGGTCGGGTGCGGTGATAATAGATGGTCCCATGTCGAAAGTATACCCATTCTTAACCAATTGATAGGCGTGACCACCAACTTTCGCGTTTTTCTCCAGAATTGTAACTTGCAGACCTTGGGATTGGAGTCGAATCGCTGCTGCAAGCCCACCAAATCCTGAACCAATGATGACGATTTTCTGTTTCATATCCGCTCCCGCGGACCAACGATGTTTTCAATTTTCAATCCGTGATCCGCAGCAATCAATGATGCCGCCATTTTTCCAGACAATATAACCAGAGGAATACCACCCCCCGGATGCACAGAACCGCCTGCGAAATAGAGTCTATCAAGGACACGGCTACGATTCGGTAGACGTTTGAACGCGGTAGTTTTGCTATTGGACGAAATGCCGTAGATGCTTCCCTGATTGCTAGCATAAAACTCAGAAAAATCCTCCGGTGTGTAGACCTGCTCCGCTTCGATTCGATCTTCGATGTCGAGACCAATTTCTCTTAACCTACCTAGTACAAAGTTTCGCATCCGAACTTTTTCCTTTTGCCACATCTGTCCCGGTGCGAGATAAGGCATGTTCAACAACACAAACCAATTTTCCCCACCAACAGGGGCATGTGCTGCATCCGCTTTACTCGTTATGGCGATGTAGATAGTCGGTTCATCCGGCACTCGCCTATGCTTGAAAATCTGCCGAAATTCCGCTTCGTAGTCACTAGAGAAGATAATGTTGTGATGCGCTAATTGTGAGTGATTACTTCTAACACCCCAAAGGAATACCATTCCCGACAACGATGGTTCCAATCGATTCAGTTTTTCACGCTGATTTGGAGGACCGCCAATCAATTCGTCATGCGCTATGATAGCATCTGCACCGCACAGTACATAATCCGCGGGAACCTTCTGACCGTTGGCTCGCACTCCACTGACCTGTTTACCATCTTGACAAATCTTTTCAACCTTGACCGATGTATGAATCTCGACCCCTCGCTCGCGGGCTATCATTTCCAAAGCATTGACCAAGCGATACATGCCACCTTTGATGTAGTAACCACCCAAGCCGTATTCAACATACGGAATTATATTCAGGGTTGCAGGGGCTTGAAACGGATCTGAGCCGTTGTACGTAGCGTACCGGTCGAAAAGTTGGATCAGGCGCGAATCTGAAAAAAAACCTGACACACTCTGATGTATCGTCCGAAACGGATCTATTTGATGAAGTCTAAACAGCGTCCGCAAATAACGGAACTTCATCAGTTTCTTGAACTCATGAATCGGTGTAAACATAAAGATTTCAGCTGTCAGAGTGTGTATCCGTTCCGCATATTCCAAGAAACTTTCATACGCTTCCGCATCAATGGGCGATAACTGTTTGATCGCAGCTTTCATCTTTGCTTTATCAGCACTTGCATCCATCACTGAACCATCGGCAAAGAAATATCGGCATATCGGGTCAATTGGTATAAAGTCCAGATAATCTGACCGATTGAATCCAGCAAAATCAAATAATTCGTCAATAACAAAAGGCATCGTCAATAAAGATGCCCCAGTATCAAACCGGTAGCCCTCCAAAACCACCTCGTTGATCTTCCCACCAATTGTCGGATTCTTCTCGAATAGTTGTACAGAGAATCCCAGCCGCGCGAGACGAATCGCCCCACTTAACGCACCGAGCCCGCCACCAATGACCGCCACTCTCTTACGTTCCATGCCAAATTTTCCTCAACTTCTCATAGAGAATCGCGTTAAAAAGCATCAGCCCGAATCCGTATCCGAAATCCTCGACAGGAATTGACAAAATTCGGTAGCCAACCTGATATGACTCACCATATAGAACAACCGGACGAGCTGTGAGATAGCCGTTAAACACCAAAACCAAACCAGCTACAACTGTAAGATAGAGATAAGTCCTCGGTTGCAGCAGCAGATCAACTCTTAACAACCTATCTGCCAATCCAACGAGCCCCAAACAAAATAGCACCAACCCTGTATACTGCTTACCCATGCTAAAAACCAATGCTCCCCCCAACAACAGCATGTATAAAATAGATCTGACGTGCCGAAGAGACTTCACCTGTGTCGCCTTGTTTGCTTGAGGCAGGGTTTCCCATACTAACAAACACCCAAATGGAACCGTGATAAAAAAAAGCCACTCTTCAATCGGCAAACCGAATAATCGAAAGTCGAGCGTATATGCTGCATTGAACCACCAATGCGAACCGGTGGCGAGCACATCCCAAATGATATAAGGAATCATGACAATTACACTCGCCAGTAATTTCAATTTCCAATGGGAAATCTGCTTAATCTGGCAATTGAATTGGGAGGCTATGGGTCCGGCAATAACGACGAGATTAAATAAAAGATATTCGACTTTCATTAATCCACAACTGGAGGCTGGAATTCCAATTTACCTTTGAGTATTTGGAGATATGTTTTCTCATCGCTCGTCAGTTTTGCCTTTTCAAGCAAGAACTCAACGACATGTGCGATTAGCTGCTGATCATAGGTATATCGTTCCAGTGGCAACCGCTTGATAATCTCCTTGAAGGCTCGCTGGGCACCATCAGAACGTTTGAAAAAGAATGGAAGGTGGTAGCAGGTCGTGCCGTGGATGAATAATGCTTCAATGTCATTTGGGCTTTTCTCTAAACCGTTATCCATGATTGCTAGGCCACGCTTTGTCCACTTGAGCTTGGTATGCGGAAAAAACGCATGTTTTCCTTTGAGAGCAACAAGTGCTCCAATATAGACCTGCGTACGCCCAGTGTAACTCGGTTTTACCTGTGCTATTAGCTCGAACAGCTTGATTGTTGGTTCAATCTGCTTTTTGTCCTCAATAGCGGCATAAAATTGCTTGCGCGCCCTTTTCAGTGTTTCTTCTACCGGTTCATTCGCTGCAGCTGTACTAATATACAACAAAAGTAATAGCGCCACTATGAAATTTACATGAACAAATTGATTAAATTTCATTCAGAGAACTAACCGTTTGGTACTGCTTAACAACACAATTAAGTATCAATTTGAACCAGTAGGTATAATGCTCAGGGTTTTCTCCAACATCCCGCTTCAGTTTTTCGGGTTCCATCCATTTCCAATCCTCAACTTCGTCAGGATTGGGCACCGGTTGACCATCATAGCGTCCAACAAAGACACTGTCTAACTCGTGCTCAAATAGGCTATTCTCCAGTTTGGCATGATAGATAAAGCTGAAAAGCTCAGTCAATTCACAATCGAAACCCATCTCCTCATTGAGCCGCCGTCTCGCCGCACAATTATGACTTTCACCAAGACGTGGATGACTACAGCAAGTATTCGTCCACAACCCACCCGAGTGATATTTTGTCTCTGACCGTTTCTGAAGCAGCAGTTCCCCTAACTTATTGAAGATGAAAACCGAAAATGCGCGATGCAGTTTACCCTCGCGATGTGCCTTTAACTTCTCTTCAGTACCGATTTCTCTGCCCATGCGGTCAACGAGTATCACACGCTCTTGCACGGCTTATATCCTTTCGCATATGTTGCGGTTCCAGCATATTATGAACTTAGCGGCACGACCCACACCGAGCGGCATCTACCGTGTCTTTTTACATATTACACATTACGCATTAGGCTGCCGTCTAATCAATTGCAATCCGCTCAATTGAATGGACAAAGAGCACATCGTTCGCACCCGCGTAATGCCGCAGTGTTTGGGTCGCCAGCTCAGGTTCGAGATTGTCCGCCATTACACCTGCAATAACTAAGTCAGCCTGAGAAGAGTAATGGGACACCTCTTGCTCCAATGCTTCCCCATTGCTGCACGAAACAGAAGTCACGTTCTGCGCTGAAATCGGCAGCCGTCCTTCCCTCATCCACGCCGAGAGCCTATCCGCCTCACGTTCCGCATCTTCAGACTCGAAACACGCAAAAAGCTGAATCTCAGCACGTCTCCATTCCGGATGACCTACAATGATATACGCGAGCATTAGCATCATTGGAGCGTTCATCAAGTTCTCTTCGGTCACCCATACATGGATCGAAGACCGATACCCGAATCGGTACTTCGTCGATCGCAGTATAAGGACATTGAACATCGAACTAATGGCGAGCCGAGCACCCTGTCCGACATCACTGATTTCATCAATATTTTCCCGATCAAACTCAAACAGGATAGAGTTATTTGGCAGGCCAGAAATACCCGGCATCTGCAACGTCTGTGCAACGGCGAGCTGAAACGTCGGGCAAATCAGGGTATCAACAAAGATGCCTGCCCTGCTGACCTCTGTCCGTTGGATTAACTCGTCAACGTGAATACGAGCCTCAATCTCGTCAAGAAACGAATAATCGCCGTGGAAGAACTGGATGAAATGACCAAACCCGTGCCGATGGCAAATCCAACGGAGCAGATCAAAATGCCCAAGCCGACGCTCGCCAAATTGAGTCACTGCGACAATTGATGGACGCCACCCGCCCTCAGGGGAGATACCACGGTTCCGCTGCAAGGTAATCTGCAGCCACCGAGTTAGCTGGAACATCGTCCCCTGAAAAATTGCCGTCAAGTCACGCTGTCCCTTGTGGCCATGGCGGAGCCCGAGGTAGATTGCCACCATCATAAAGATCGAGATGAACGCATACAACACGTTTATCTGAATCATCATCAAGCCACACATCACGGTACCAACTAGCGACAAGTACCAGCGAGAATGAAACGTGGGACGATAGGACGGATTACCTGCAAAGTGTTCAAGGAACGATACCGCACACAGAACGCCGTATGTCACAATGAAGAACATGGTGAGGATTCGGGCGATAAAGTCCACACCGCCAGCCACCACGAATACAATCGCGATTGCACCTGAGACGTAAGTTGCATATACCGGTTCTTGCGTCTGACCCACCCCTTTTTCCATCAGACGGTTCAACTGAGAAAACGGTAAAACATTGTCACGACCAAGCATCTGGAGCGTTCTGGGCGCGACCAAAATCGAGCCAAGAGCCGAAGACAGTGCTGCTGCACCCAATCCAACGTAGATCGCGGGCCCCCACAAGGCAATCTTCGCCATAACAAACTGATCGGCGACAAGTGCTTCAGGCGTGGCACTCTGCGCCAGCTTGACAGCGACGAGTGCGTATATCACCATTCCTGCGATCGTCGCGGCAATCGTACCCAAAGGTATACTTCGCTGAGGGTTCTTCAGGTCGCCGGATAGCCCAAGTCCCGCAATCATGCCGGTGAAAGCAGGGAAACAGATCGCGAAAACCGTGCCGAAACTGTCACCACCTTCGATTCGTGCCGTGATGTTTAGCCCTTCCGGCCGAATCTCATCGGGCCCCATTCCAAAAAGGAACGCACCGATTGAGACCACTAGGATTGCACTGACCGCCCATAAGCCCCACACACCCAAATCGGCACCCTTAATCAACATCAGCGCGATAAGGAGGAGCGTGCAGGTAAGACTCACCCAGCGGTGGTCCAGCTTGAATTCGTATGTAACAGCTACCCATTTATAGAGGGGCTCCAGAGCTTCTGCAAACGCCACCATATAAAAAGCAATTGAGATCGCTTGGGCAAGATATAGAGTGATCCCGATTGTACCACCGATAGTCGGACCAAAGGAACGGCTAACAATGTAGTATGCGCCGCCACCTGCCACGCGGCGGTTAGTTGCTATCTCAGAGACCGCTAGAACCGTGGGAATGGTCACCGAGTGTCCAAGAGCAATAATCGCCAAACTGCCCCAAAGTCCTACATGACCAACCGCGTAACCAAACCGCAAGAAAAGAATTGCACCCAGAATCGTACAGACCGATGTAAGGAAAACAGGCGCGGTGCCGAAGCCGTGCCCATCTTCGGAATGCGAGACACCGCCGCTCGAGGTTAACCCGGATTGTTGTGCTGCATTTGAAAACATTAATAGGAATTCCCCTTTAGCCTGAGAAAATCTGCGTAAAGTGAATCGGTTAGAGAAAGCATCACCTGCCTATGAAATTGTAAAAAATAAATCAAAGTTCCATCGGAAAAACTTCCAATTTCTTTGCCTCAAAGATCCTCAGGTCCATAAGATTCTGTAAAGGTTGTCCAAATACCTGTGTGTTTATCAAAACGACTCAAGCCACGATAGGTGCCGAACCACACATAAGTATCTCCTACTGAGATAGAGAGGATCCCGTTATGAGCCAAACCTTCCTCTCGGGTGTACGTTAGCCAGCTATTCGCCGACGGGTCAAAGCGGCTCACACCCGCATTATACGTCCCAATCCAAACTTCAGTGCCATCAACATCAATCGAAGTCACCTTGTTGCTAGTAAGTCCATCTTCCGTTGTATAGGAAGTCCAAGCCTCTGTGTCCTCATTATAGACAGTCGCACCACGATCGGTTCCAAACCAAACTCGCTCGTCATCAATAGCGATGCAACTGATTTCATCGCTCGCCAAACCATCTGCTGTTGTGATAGTCTTCCACGTGTCCTTACCAATATCATATTTGCTTACGCCGCGTCGCGTACCGACCCAGACATTTTTCTTGCTGCTAGCGATACACCAAATCTCATCTGTAACCAACGACTCCGCGAACTCTTTGGAGACAGATGCAGGTTGAATCTCCGTGCCGGACGTGTAAGCGATCCAAGCGTTGAGGTCGTCTGCAGTTCGGGGATACTTACCAATCCCGGAGTTAGTGCCAACCCAAATGTTATTGCCATCATTACTAACAGAAGTCACATTATTAGCAGGCAACCCATGCCCGGTTTTGTACTGATCCCAGCGTAGGGCGAGTTTATCAAAACGATTCGCTCCATCTCGGGTGCCGACCCAGACGTACTGGTCATCAACCACAATCGAACTCACCGAATTATCGGACAATGTATCTTTCCTTTTGGGACGCCATCGGTGCCAATGACCACCGTGGGTGGCAATCTCTTCGGAACCACCCTCCTGTTGATACTGCTTCCAAGTGCCCAATTCCTTATCATAACGCGACAAACCGTTGTCAGTACCGACCCAGACAAAACGCTCATCTGTATCCACCGTCCGGATGGTGCGTCCCGAAAGGGTTGGCATCGCTGTGAAGGAAGTCCAGGATTCCCTCTGTTTGTCATAGCGAGAAAGCCCCCGCAACGTGCCCACCCATACATACCTATCATCAACGGCAAGCCCATACTCGTCTACATGGTTATGTAGCAACCCTTTGAGATCTCTGAACACCGTCCAAGTGCCAGATGCGAAATGGAACCGCCTGAGCCCATTATTGGGTACGGCTAACCAGAGGTAGTCGTCGTCGGTAGCTAACTCAAGCGTTCCACGCCCAGACTTGATTGTCGTCCACTCTCCGGTGCGTCTATCGTATCGGGTAACCCCCTTCTTCGTCCAAGGTCTGTAGAGTATCCAAACATCGTCCTTTGTGGCAATAATTCGCCTAATGGTGTCTGACGCAAGCACGTCACTCGTTGAAAACGTGTCCCACCTCTCCGTTTTTTTATTGTATCGTGACAGCGGGCGGTTACTGTCTCTGTCCCACTCCGAACGTGCAACCCAAATGAAATCCTCGTCCGCGGTAATCCACTCGGCACCTCTGCCGGCTAGTCCGTCCCTCGGCGTGAAATCACGCCATTTACCGGTAAATTCATTATAACGGTGAAGTCCACGTCCCGACCCAAACCAGACCTCCGGCCCATCAACCGCCAGTGATTTCAACCGCTCAATTTGCATCTCTTTACTAGGCGAAATTGCAGTCCATTTTCCAGTCTTTTTACTATAATGGCTCAATTCGACACCGATCATTGGACTCACCCAGACGCTGTGTTCGCTCACGGCAATTTTGTCTAAATCGTTCGTAGGAAGGCCCTCCTCTATCGTAAAATGTTGCCACGTATCCGCCATTTTATCGTAGCGAAGGATCCCGTAGTCCGTGGTAAACCAAACTGCATCTGTATCCACATAGCTCCAACGTACTGTGGTCATCGATCTTTTCCGGGTTGACTGGAGAATATCTAAGCGCGTAAAACGCTGCCACGCGCCAGTGGGGCGATGAAACCGTATAATCCCACCGTTCGGTGAAGAAGCCCAGTTGTTGAACCAGATGTAATCGCCATCAAATTTGATATTTGAAACCTTCGTTTCAAGAAACGGCTCACGTACCGGACGTGATTGATGCAGCACGATGTCGCCATCTGAGGGGTGATATTCGACAAGACCGACCGACGTCGCCAACCAAAGTCTTTGTTCCGCATCACACAGGATGTCTCGAATGCTATACGGTACATCCGAGATAAGACTCCAAGCCTCCGAAGCAATCGTATAACTTCCCAAACCTTGTGGTGTGCCGATCCAAAGGATCCCATCTCGGAAATCGAGTGCGGTAACATTAGAAACAGGCAATTGTGCGTTGAACGACATCGGCATCCAACGTTCCTGGCCAACATCATAGCGCGCAAGTCCTTGCCGTGTCCCCGCCCAAAGAATATCCTCTGTGGAAAATAGTGCATTGACGTAGGTGTCGGGAAGTCCCTCAGCAGCATGATGCATCTTCTTATCCGCAATGGAATATCGCCAAACACCCGCCGCGCCACCAAACCAGACCATTCCGTCGCGGACAAGTACGGATAACACAATCGCATTTGAGCGATCACCCGGTGTCTCAAGCTGCGTCCACTCTTGAGAAGTTCTGTCATACATGGCGGGACCTAAACTTGTACCGATCCAGAGTACATCCCCATCAGCAACGATCGCCGTCACAAAAGCCTCTCCCTTCGTCTCGGATCGGGGAGGAGAATAGAACGTCCATTCGCCGCCGGAGAATGATCGTGTGCCAAGGCCCCGATCTGTACCGATCCAGACCTGTGCACCAGTCATCCCGCCGCTCGAAATTTCGATTAGTTCGCTTTGTTCCGATTCACGCAGTGGAGACGCAACATCTATCTTCGTAACATACGGGCTCGGAAGACCATCCTCTTTGGAGATGATTTCCCAACTGCGCGTTTTGGGTTGGTAAATCGAAATTCCGGATACGGTCGCTAGCCAAAGGTTACCATCCGCATCACGCGTTATATCCCGGACATCGTTATCCGTGAGAAAATCGGCTCGTTTGTAAAGCGTCCACTCACCGGTTACCTTATCAAAGCGGCTCACTCCATCCTCTTTGCTCGCAAACCAGACATCATTGCCTTGTGTCGTAATCCAACTGACATGATTGCTTGCCAGTCCGTCCCCTTTGGTGTAATGCACCCAAGTGTTGACCGGCTTGATGAAACGATGCACGCCGGCATTCGCAGTACCAAACCATACCTGAAACCCATCCGCACGGATACAAGAGATCATATTGCTTCTGAGTAGATCGCTCTTGGTAAACGTCTTAATGAAGGCTTGCTCAACCTGATTGTATTGACTCACACCCTCATCCTGCGTTCCGAACCAAACACTATTCTCGTCTACCGCAATAGTAGCAATTTCATTGTCTATTAAGCCATCTGATTTTTTATAGTTATTCCAAGAATCGGTGTCTCGATGGTAGCGGCTCACCCCACCCTTGCTAAACCGAGGGTCATCCTCCCAGCCGTGGGGATCCGGATTTATCTCCCTATCCGTACCGACCCACACATACTCTGGCTCGACCGCGACCGTCGTAATCACCTTGCTGACGAGCCCATCCTTGCGGGTACGCACCGCCCAACTGTCGATGGTTTTGTCATAACGGTTTAACCCGTCAGATGTCCCAAACCAAACGTAGTTCCCATCTACCGCGATGGACGATACCTGATCACTTGCCAATCCATCAATCGTTCGGTACGTTGCAAAGGTGTTCGTCTCCGTGTCGTAGCGGCTCACCCCCTCCTCTGTGGCGAACCAAACCCATTGCCCATCAATTGCAACGGCGTTGACCGCATCGTTCGACAAACCGTCTTCCATCGTATAATGGAACCATTGGTCTTGGTCTCGATCCCAACGCGAAACACCGGCTTGTGTTGCAAACCACACATTGCGTAAATCAGCCGCAATACAGTTGACCTCGTTACTGACGAGCTTCCGTTCCACCCGCCAAGTTTTTTCGGTAGGAGAACCGGAATCGAAATTCTCCAATGGCATATTGGGGTCATCGGGGACCAATGTCGTGCACCCTACCATCATCAGAAGAGGTAGCAACAACAAGTTACATATAGCGGTTTGCACCCTGTGCCGATCTGCTCGCTTCATTATTTTTACAACCTTTCGTTCGCTCGCCTAAGAACGGTTTTGTAGTTATTGTGCCACTAGGTGGAGAGTATGTCAACTTAATTTGGCATCGCAATAAATCGTAGACACGTTTTTTTAGGCATTACGGATTACCCATTATTTCTTCAGAAACATGGGGAAATCAGTAGCGACTTATCGCCCTAGCTATTACATCCCAAATCAACCCGTGTTTCTATAGCAAACACAACTGTCCAAAAGGCAAACACAACTGTTCAGAAATTGAACACTAGGCAGCCTATCGTCGGAAAAAACCGATCAGGAATCCGCATATAGACGCACACCCTAGCTTAAATCCCTTTGGCACAAAAATTGCCTTTTCATCAACACATGGTCTCAAAAATTCAATTATCCACAAATCATGCGGAGAAAGGAGCGACCCTATGAAAGCTAAACAAAACCACCTATGGATATGTTTGACTCTTTTCCTTATTAGTATCAACCTCGTTTATTCTCAAGAAGATGAGGTAGAATCGTCGATTGTTGAACTTGAGGAAGTCACTGTCATAACCCGTGTCGAAAAAGATACTTTCCGAACGCCGAACGCGGTCTCCGTGATTGATCGGGAGCAGATTGAGCGCATGAATGCGCCAACGACTCCCCAAATCTTGCGCGAGACAGTGGGTGTCTGGGCACAGCAAACCACGGTTGGTCAAGGTTCACCCTTGCTGCGTGGGCTTACCGGCTATCAAGCCTTTCTTGCAATTGATGGTGTTCGACTCAACAACTCCACCTTCCGCTCCGGCCCTAATCAATATCTGGTAACAACTAGCCCGGACAACCTCGATCGGATTGAAGTGCTGCGCGGTGCCGGTTCAATGCTATATGGCAGCGGCGCGATGGGCGGTGTCATCAGCATGTTCACTAAAGACACCCTTCTTGATAACGCAACAGACAATTGGAACATCCAGCCCCGTGCCTTTACTCGATTCGCTTCGGGAAGTGCAGAGCGGCTCGGACGGCTTGAGGTGGTCGGAAGCCAAAAGCAACTCGGATTTTCGGTCGGTGCGTCCGCACGATGGTTCGGTAATATTAATCCGGGCAGCGGCTACGATCTACACTACAAGAACCGCAAGTTTGAAATCGTCACCGACAAACCAACCGGTGTAGAAGTCTCCGATGGACCACCCAAAGATGTTCCCGAACAATGGTTGATTGATTCCGAAGGACCACTCGGTTGGAACGCCTACGACGGCGACGCCAAAGTCTCTTACAAACTCACTGATACCAGTACAGTCAACCTTGCATACCAACTCTGGCGACAACCGCAAACCCCGCGCTATGACAAGATTGCACCCCGTGAATACGATGAGTTTTTCTTTCAACCGCAAGATCGAGACCTGCTCTACGCCACCTATCTCTCCAAACCGGAAAACTTGGCGATAGATCAGATTCAATTCACCACCTCATTCCATCGTCAGAAAGAGGGGCGAAATGAACTCCTACGCGATGCAACGGAACGGCGCGAGCGGTTCGATACCGTCAACACATTGGGACTTAGTGCACAGGCGGTCAATTCGTCAATGCCGAAGCAGCGTGTCGTCGCAGGCGGTGAATTCTACTTCGATACCGTTTCAAGTCAAACGATCAAAACCGACATCAAGACCGGTGCTGAAAATGTAGACGACACAAAGGGCAGGTTCATCGACGGATCGCAGTTCTGGGACGCAAACCTCTACGTTCAGGACGAAATCGAACTGCACGAACGCCTCGAAATGACGCTTGGTGGACGATATACCCTTTACAACACAAACGCGGACCTCTCGGTGCGCTCTGATCAGTTTGATGATTTTAACCAATCCGGTAACGCATTGACCTACAGCGCAGGGCTAGTTGCAAGCGTTACCGACGGATTGAACGTCGTCGGCAATTTCGCTACATCGTTCCGCGCGCCTTCTTTGAACGATACAACTGCTGTTGAAGTCACCAATGAAGGTATCGACTCCCCTTCACCCGATCTCAAATCGGAGAGAGGATGGACAGCAGAGGGAGGCTTTAAGGCACGCTATCCGTGGCTTATCGGTTCACTGACCCTTTTTCATGGTCGCGTCAGCGATCTGGTCACCCGTGTACCCGTCGAAGATGCTTACAAAGACCAACCGCTGCCAGAACTGATTCAGGAAATCCAGCAAAGCAATCCGGGCGTTGATGTCTATGTATTTGATAATGTGGATGAAGTGCAGATCCAAGGCGTTGAGCTTGCTGGAATGGTTCCGATTCCGATTCAAAGCGGTTTGTCGCTCTACGGTAACGCGATGTTCACACGTGGGAAGGTACTGACCATCAACGGTGCAGCACCTGATCCCGATAAGCCGTGGGAGGAACGGATTCGTCGTGAACCACCACTCAACGGCATGGTCGGTATTCGCTGGCAACCGCCTGCCCAACGATTCTGGGGAGAATTCTTCGTCCGTGCCGCTACCGAGCAGAGACGGTTAAATCGGAGTGATATTCGAGACCCACGGATTCCGGGAACCACTCGCGATACAGGTGAGGTCGAGTTTGATGCCAACGGCGCAGCGATTGGTGAAGGTTCGCCGGGCTGGGTAACGCTTAACCTGCGCGGCGGTTTTCAGGTGACCCAATACAACCGACTCACCCTCGCCCTCGAAAATCTGCTTGATAAGCGGTATCGCGAGCACGGCTCCGGCATCAATGCGCCGGGATTCAACCTGATTGTCAGCCTTGACAACCAGTTCTGATTATCGGAGATTGAGAAGATCAATTCGAGGAATCTCGCACATATCCATTTGACCTTAATTACATTCCGGTCGAGGATTATTACATATTCAGGTTATTACTTGAATATGTAGTAATCCCCCTCCTAGCCATTCTTTGCTTAACCGCCAAACCGCTTCACACCAAAATCTACAAAATGGACTCGGATGGGGCAATCAGACACGACTCACGTTAAATTAGGTGCCCAGTGGACGACAGATTGTATTTGGGTATTACCGGGAGGGTGAGGAGAATCGGAAGGTGTACGTAATGGATACCGATGGCGGCAATCAATAGCGGTTGACCCGCTATCCTGCTATCATCACGTTAAACGCAGCAAAATCTCGATTTTATTGAAAAAGCCGCATCCAAAATGGTTCGGTATAATAGCAGAAAAGGCAACCAAAGTCACATAGGAAACGCTCCCAACGCCAATTGTTAGCAAATTCCTAGGTGACAATTGACTCGATATGCCCATCTCCGATTTCTCGTAGAGGGGTGTTTTTTGTCTGCCGCCCTTTCTGCTGCTAATTAGTATAATCGAATTGACAGTAAATGTTAAGCAAATTCTCAAAGGAGCTTCAAATGATGAAACCATTACACATTGCTAAAATCCTATTTTTAATTACATTGCTGATTTCGATTGGGTTGGTTGGCTGTGGTGAAGAATACGACGACGATGACCACGATAACAATGAATATGACGACGATAATGACGATGATGAGTACGACGATGATGGCAACGATAGGCGTTCTGCCAATGCTCTCGACGTCGTATTTGATAATCCCGTAGATGCCGGTAGACCAAGTCCCTCGTTTAACGCCGATATCCTGCCTATCCTTACGAACCGATGCGCCTTCGCAGGGTGCCATGTTGCCGGTGGACCGGGCGGTATAGATCTCCGTACGTATGATGCCGTAATTGCCGGAGGAAATGATGATGATACCGTCATTGCAAGCAATGCGAGAGAGAGTGAACTAGTCGATCAAATTGTTGAGGGTGAAATGCCACCTGACGGGCCACCTTTGCCAGCAGCTCAGATCCAACTTATCATTGACTGGATCAATGAAGGTGCTAAGAACAACTGAACCCGATTAAATATGTAGGAGTTACGCACTTCAGCTTGCAGTATCGCAATTTAATGAACGGATGTAAGGACCGTAGATCTGCGGTCCCTACGAAATCGTGGATTCACGGTTTGGTAATGTTTGAAGGCAACCACAAGGGTTGTCCCTACGAGGCTTTGAACGTTCAGCTGCGTAAGTCCTAATATGTTTCGTTTTCGTAGATCTTTTACAGATAGAGTGCAAAACAACTAATTGGAGGAAATAACTGATGTCCACGAAATTAAAGAAATATCTAAGTATTACAACATGTCTGTTTTTTACAGTGATAGGTTGCGCAATCAAACACCAAGGCTCTAATCGTTTGGATAAAAATGAGGAGGGCAAGTTCCATAACTCCTCGACCTCCGATGTTGACTTGGATCCCTCTGGCGATGAAAATCTAAAGCAAACCGGTAATACAGAAGGTCTTGAAAAGGATGGATTGAAGCAGCATAACTTCGGTGAAAATGGAACGACTGACTCTAGTCTAAGTGGCTCTAGCAATGGGGTGGTGATTTACCCAACAGCCCAAAAGCCGAGTTCCAACATGTATAGCCAGAGGGCGCAAGATCGCGACGACGATGATGATGACGACGATGACCACGACGATGACGACCATGACGACGACGATGATGATGACGATGACGACGATTACCATTATGGTAATGTGTTATTTGATGATCCTACAGATGCCGGTAGATCCAGCCCCTCTTTTCAGG